>JAKOMY010000354.1 GCA_022702225.1 Microbacteriaceae bacterium
CCCACACGAGTGCGAACCCGATCCACCGTTCGAGGGTCATGGGTTCGTGCAGCACCCATACGCCGATCCCGAACTGGATGATGGGCGCGACGAACTGCAGCAGGCCGATGACGGTGAGCGGTACGCGCCGTGCCCCCGAGGCGAACAGCAGGAGGGGGACGGCGGTGACGGCTCCCGCGAGCAGGAGCAGAACGGTGTGCAGTGCTCCCGCCGTGCCCAGGGTGATGCCGGTGAGGTTCGCGACGAACACCAGCTGGATCGCCGCGACCGGCAGTAGCCACAGCGACTCGAGGGTCAGCCCGCTCACGGCATCCACCGCCGGTCCGATCTGCTTCTTCACCAGGCCGTAGAAGCCGAACGAGAAGGCGAGGGTCAGGGCGATCCAGGGGAAAGCGCCATAGCCGATGACGATGACCGCGACCGCGACGACCGCCAGGCCGATGGCGATCCACGGCACGACGCGCAGCCGCTCACGGAGCACGATCACCCCGAGCAGCACCGTCACGATGGGGTTGATGAAGTAGCCGAGGCTCGTCTCGATGACGTGGTTCGTCAAAGCGCCGTAGAGGTAGGTCTGCCAGTTGATGTAGATGAGCACGCCCGCCAACGCGGTGAGCCCCATGAGCCGCGGCTGCCGCACGATCGCGAGGAACGGCCGCCACGTGCGCAGCACCGTCAACAGCAGCAGGCAGAACACGAACGCGAGGATGATCCGCCAGGCGACCACCTCGAATGGGCCGGTGGGCTTGAGCTGCAGGAAGTAGAGGGGGAGGACGCCCCAGAGCAGGTACGCGCCGAGCGCGTACAGCGCCCCGCGGGTGCTCCCGCCGGTCGGAGCGGGAGGAGCTGGGGTCACCGCTTCAGCCTAGGGGTCCCCTCGACGACTCGGAGCGCCGACCGTCGCGTCTTTCCTGCCACCTCGGACTCCGGCGGCGGGTACGAAGAAGGCCCCGGATGCCGTGGCATCCGGGGCCTTCGAACGATCTCACTCGATCAGCGGACGACGACCGCCAGGACGTCGCGAGCCGAGAGCACGAGGTACTCGTCGGCGCCGAACTTGACCTCGGTGCCGCCGTACTTGCTGTAGAGCACGCGGTCGCCGACGGCGACGTCGAGGGGGACACGGTTGCCGTTGTCGTCGATGCGGCCGGGGCCGACGGCGACGACTTCGCCCTCCTGCGGCTTCTCCTTGGCGGTGTCGGGGATGACGAGACCACTCGCAGTGGTCTGCTCAGCCTCGACCTGCTTGATGACGATGCGGTCCTCGAGCGGCTTGATGGAAACCGACACGGTCTACCTCTTCTTTCTCGTTACAGAAGACTTGTCAGCACTCACGCGGGGAGAGTGCTAATTCGAGTGTAGAGAAGCGCTGGCACTCACGCAACGCGAGTGCCAGCAAGAACCCCCGCCTAGGCTGAATCAGTGGATACCAGCGAGCTGACCGCCCTGCTCACGCCCGAGGGCCTGCGCCTCCTCGACGAGGTGGGCACCCTCGATTCGGTCGATGAGGTCGCCCGGTCGGTGTCGCGCCTGCGGGCCGCCGGCCACTCCCCCGATCTCGTGTCGGCCGTCGTCGGCCAAGCACGCCTGCGGGCGCGCGCGACGGCGAAGTTCGGACCCTTCGCCGACCGCATGCTCTTCACGCGCGCCGGCCTCGAGCAGGCCACCCGTCTCTCGATCGCCGCCCGTCACGCCGGCCGCTTCCGCGCCGCGGGGATCGACAGCGTGGCGGACCTCGGGTGCGGGATCGGCGGTGACGCCCTCGGGATGGCGGGCCTCGGCATCCGGGTCCACGCCGTCGACGCCGACGAGGTGACCGCCGCCATCGCCGCCTACAACCTCGCCCCCTTCGGCGACGCGGCGACGGTGCGGCACGCGCGCGCCGAAGACGTGGACCTGGGCGCGACGGATGCCGTGTGGCTCGACCCCGCGCGACGCACCGCCGGTCATGCCGAGACGCGACAGGTGTCGTCGGCCGAGTGGTCGCCCTCGCTCGAGTGGGTCTTCGAGCAGTTGAGGAAGACGCCGGGCGGCGTGAAGCTCGGGCCGGGCTTCGACCGCACGCAGATCCCCGACGAGTTCGAGGCGCAGTGGATCAGCGCCGACGGTTCGACGATCGAGCTCGTGCTCTGGGCCGGCGCTCTCGCCCGCGAGGGCGTTCGCCGCGCGGCACTCGTCGTGCGCGCCGACGACGCGTGGGAGCTCACCGCCCCGGGCGACAGCCCCGACGTCGAGGAGCGCGAGCTCGGCGAGTTCGTGCACGAACCCGACGGGGCCGTCATCCGCGCGCGTCTCATCGGCGAGGTCGGTCGAGCCCTGGATGCCGGCATGCTCGCGCCCGGCATCGCCTACCTCACCTCGGATGCGGCGTTGACGAGCCCGTTCGTGTCGTCGTTCCGGGTGCGCGAGCAGCTGCCCGCCGACCCGAAGAAACTCGCGCAGGCGTTGCGCGCGCGGGGCATCGGCACGCTGGAGATCAAGAAGCGCGGCGTCGACGTCGACCCGGCGGTGCTGCGGAAGAAGCTCGCTCTGCGCGGCGATTCCTCGGCCACGCTCATCCTCACGCGCGTGGGGTCGAAGCGTCTCGCGCTGCTGGCCGACCGCGTCTGACGGCTCCGCTCACCCGACGGCGAGCTGCGAGAAGCCCCAGACCAGCCAGCCGACGCTGAACGCGACGGAGAGCAGCGCGAGCGCCAGGGCCCACACGGCGACCCGGCGGCTGTCGTGGGCCCGCCGGAGCGAGACGATCGCGAGAGTCGAGCCGATCACACCGACCGGAAGCAGCCAGCCGGTGAACAACGCGGCCGCCAGCGCGATGACCGCCACGCCGAGGGCCCAGGGCGCGACGGACGGCGGCTTCGGAGGGACGGGCGGCGCATACGGGATCAGGTGATCGCCGAACGCCGCCATCTCGAGCTGGGCGGTGGGCAGACGGTCGTCGTCGTCCACCTCGGGGGCGACGATCTCTGCCCCCGCGGCGCGGACGCCGGCGGGCAGGGGCGGCACGGGGGGAAGGTCGACCGCGGGGCCGGCCTCTTCCTTGCGTGCGCGGCGCGTGGGCGGCGGCGTGTCGGTCACGGCGTCGTTCCTGCGCGTGGCGCCGGGGCGTCGGCATCCGGATCCTCCGCCACCTGGATCTCGGTGACGGGCAGCGTCGAGTCCGCTCCGAAGGCGAGGGTCGAGGGGCGGCGACCCGACGAGATGAGTTCCGCGGCGAGAGCGGCGATCATCGCGCCGTTGTCGGTGCACAGGCGCAGTGGCGGGATGCGCACGGCCACACCCGCGGCCGCGGCCCGCTCGAGGGCGACATCACGCAGGCGCTTGTTGGCGATGACGCCTCCGCCCAGCAGCAGGCGGGGAACGCCGTGGCGCTCGCAGGCGTCGAGGGCCTTGGTCACGAGCACATCGACGACGGCCTCTCGGAACGAGGCGGCCACGTCGGCGACCGAAACGAGCTCGCCCGCGGCCTCGTGCTGTTCGACCCACCGTGCCACGGCCGTCTTCAGGCCCGAGAACGAGAAGTCGTAGCGGTGGGATGCCATGTCGGAGGCCCGCGAGAGCCCGCGCGGGAATCGGATCGCGGTGGGGTCGCCCGAGGCGGCGACCCGATCGATCTCCGGGCCGCCGGGGTACGGCAGCTTGAGCAGGCGCGCGACCTTGTCGAAGGCCTCGCCCGCTGCGTCGTCCATCGTCTCGCCGAGGAGCTCGACATCGCTCGTCAGGTCGCGGACCAGCAGGAGCGAGGTGTGCCCACCGCTGACGAGAAGGGCGACGGTGGGGTACTCGAGTTCTCCCGCGTCGGCGTCGAGGATGTCCGCGGCGATGTGCCCGACCAGGTGGTTGACGGCGTAGAGAGGCTTGTCGAGGGCGACGGCGAGCCCCTTGGCGGCGCCCACCCCGACCATCAGGGCCCCCGCGAGACCGGGACCGCTCGTCACGGCCACGGCGTCGAGGTCGCCGAGGGTGACGCCGGCCTCGGCGAGCGCCGCGTCGATCGAAGGCTGCAGCGCCTCGAGGTGGGCGCGCGCGGCGACTTCGGGCACCACCCCGCCGTAGCGGGCGTGCTCGTCCATGCTCGAGGCGATCGTGTTGCTGAGCAGCTGTCGGCCGCGGACGATGCCGATGCCCGTCTCGTCGCAACTGGTCTCGATACCGAGTACGAGGGGCGCGTTCATCAGCACCAGCCCTTTCCGGAGGCGGTCGGTGGCGTGGATTCGGACGAGGGCAGGGGAATCGAATCTCCCGGCGCCTCCGATCCGATTCCGTGAGACCGGTCCGGTCCTTCGAGACCGGATGCCGGGATACCCGCGGTCTCCGCCCGCCGCCCGGCCCACCCGCGCAGATCGAGCTGCATGACGATCGCGTCGACGTCGTCGGGTTGGTAGTACCGGGGGCGGCGACCGACCTCGGCGAAGCCCTCGGAGAGATACAGCTTCTGCGCGACGGGGTTGTCGGCGCGGACTTCGAGGAACACGTCGTGCACCTCGCGGCGAACGGCCTCCTCCAGCAGAGCCGTCAGCAGAGCCCGGCCCCGCCCCCGGCCGCGCGCGGCCTCGGAGATGGTGATCGTCTGGATGTCGGCATCCCGGGCCCCGCGCACCGCGCGAAGCCCCGCGTAGCCGACGAGTCGACCCGCCTCTTCGACGACGACGTACCAGCCGTGCGGTGAGGCGAGTTCTTCGCGCATCATCGCCGGGCTCCACGCATCCGTCGGGAACGAGGCG
>JAKOMY010000369.1 GCA_022702225.1 Microbacteriaceae bacterium
GCGAGCACCAGGGCCACGGCGCCGGTGTACTGGTTGACCGGACGCGAGAAGTCGACGCGGTTGTCGACCCAGATCTTGATGCCGATGATGCCGATCAGCCCGTAGAGCGCGGTCGTGACACCGCCGAGCACTCCCGCCGGAATGGTGTTGAACACCGCGCCGACCTTGGGCGACAGGCTCAGCACGATCGCCGTGAGACCGGCGACCCAGTACACCGCGGTCGAGTAGACGCGGGTGGCGGCCATGACGCCGATGTTCTCGCCATAGGTCGTGGTTCCCGAACCGCCGAAGGTACCGGCGAGGGTGGTGGCGACACCGTCGGCGATGAGAGCGCGGCCGGTGGAGCGGTTGGCCGTGGCATCCGTCATCGCCGCCACACCCCGCACGTGACCGACGTTCTCGGCCACGAGCACGAGCACCACGGGGAGGAACATCGCGATGACCGACCAGGTCGCGGGCGTCGTGAAGTCGGCGATCTCGAAGGTCGGCAGGCCCACCCAGGGAGCGGCCTCGACGGCGCCGAAGTCGATGAGCGTCTCGCCGGTGCCCGCCTGGATGAGCACCGTGGCGACGTAGCCGACGATCACGCCGAGGAAGATCGAGATGCGCCCGAGGAAGCCGCGGAACAGCACGCTGAACACGATGACGGCGACGAGCGTGATCGTGCCGGGCAGGGGCTGCACCTTGAAGTTCGACCACGCGACCGGGGCGAGGTTGAAACCGATCAGCGCCACGATCGCGCCGGCGACGACCGGCGGCATGACCTTGTCGACCCAGCCGAGGCCGACGAACTGCACGATGAAGCCGATCACGGCGAGCAGCACGCCGACGGCCACGATGCCGGCGAGCGCCGAGCCGGTGCCCGCGGTGGTCGTCGCGGCCGTGATCGGCGCGATGAACGCGAAGGAGGAGCCCAGGTAGCTGGGGAGGCGGTTCTTCGTGACGAGCAGGAACAGCAGCGTGCCGACGCCCGAGAACAGCAGCGTCGTCGACACCGGGAACCCGGTGAGCACCGGCACCAAGAAGGTGGCGCCGAACATCGCGATCACGTGCTGGAGCCCGATCGCGATCGTCGCCCCCCAGTTCAGGCGCTCGCCGGGGGCGACGACGGCCCCGGGTTCGACGGTGCGCCCGTTGCCGTGCAGCTTCCAGCGGAACATGTGTCTCCTCAGGTGGGGGTGGATGCCGAGGTCACGTGTTCTCGCCGAGCTCACACCCCGTGACGTGTGCTCTCGACGAGGTCGCGTGATCTCGATGGTCGTTCTGGCGAGATCACGTGATCTCGCGGGGTGGTTCCGCCGACGTCATGTGATGTCGGTGGCATCGCGGCGGGTGAGGTCA
Source organism: Microbacteriaceae bacterium (assembly GCA_022702225.1). Taxonomy (GTDB): domain Bacteria; phylum Actinomycetota; class Actinomycetes; order Actinomycetales; family Microbacteriaceae; genus Microbacterium. The sequence continues at coordinate 1,342 of JAKOMY010000369.1, forward strand.
GGACGTCAGCAGGCGCAGCAACTCCGCGTAGCGGTCGCGGGTGCGCTCGACGATCTCGGCGGGAAGCGCGGGCGGCTCGCCCTGCTTGTCCCAGTTGGCCGCAAGCCAGTTGCGCACGATCTGCTTGTCGAAGCTGGCCATGCGCTCGGCGGGAGTGGAGCCGGTGCGCCAGGCCTCGGCATCCCAGTAGCGGGACGAATCCGAGGTGAGCACCTCGTCGGCCAGGGTCAGAACCCCGTCGTCGTCGTAGCCGAACTCGAACTTCGTGTCGGCGAGGATCAACCCGTGGGCTTCGGCCGTCGCGGACGCGCGGCGGTAGATCTCGAGCGAGAGGTCGCGCAGGGCCGAAGCCGTCTCGGCTCCGACGAGCTCGACCGAGCGCTCGAAGGTGATGTTCTCGTCGTGCTCGCCCATCGGCGCCTTGAACGCGGGGGTGTAGAGCGGCTCCGGCAGACGGTCGCCGTCGTTCAGGCCCTCGGGCAGAGGGATGCCGCACACGGTGCCCTCGGCACGGTACTCCGCCCAGCCCGAGCCGGTGAGGTACCCGCGCACGACGCACTCGATCGGCTGCATGTCGAGGGACCGGACGAGCATCGAGCGCCCCTGCACGGCATCCGGGATCAGGGCGACGGCCTCGTCACCCACCAGAGCGTGGTCGGCGGCGAGGTGGTTCGGGATCGAGCGGCCCCCGTCGGCGCCGGCGAGCTGATCGAACCACCACAGGCTCAGCGTGGTGAGCAGCTCGCCCTTGTCCGGGATGCCGGGAGACAGCACGCGGTCGAAAGCGCTCACGCGGTCGCTGGCGACGACGAGGAGGTGCGCGGGGGCCTCGCCCTCAGCGGTGTCGGCCGGCACGTAGAGGTCGCGGACCTTGCCGGAGTAGATGTGGCGGAAGCCGGGGAGCTCGAGCGGGGGAGCGGTGGTCACCCGCTCATTATTGCGGGTGCGCGCGCCCCGCACCGGCGCGGATTGTGTCATAACGCCCGCCGGGGCGCCTGCCCCCCGGTCGCGGCGCACGTCCTGACTACGCTCGGTGGAATGACCGAGGCAGCCCCCGACACCGCGGTGAACATCGACCCTCATCTGGGTAGCCGCCACACGACCATCCGCGGATGGGTCTTCTGGCCCGCCGCCGCCATCGCGGGGGCGTTCATCGCTTTCGCGATGCTCTTCCCGAGCGCGGCCGAGGCGACCTTCGGCGCCGTGCAGACCTTCATCGTCTCGGCGTTCAACTGGTATTACGTTCTGATCGCGGCGTTCTTCGTCGTGTTCGCGCTCGCGATGGGATTCAGCCGCTTCGGCAACATCAAGCTCGGTCAGGACGACGACGAGCCCGAGTTCTCGACGATGTCGTGGTTCTCGCTGCTCTTCGCGGCGGGCATGGGCATCGGCCTCGTCTTCTACGGCGTGAGCGAGCCGCTCAGCCATTTCGCCGACCCGCGTCCGGGTGTCGAGGGCACGCCGAATCAGCTCGCACAGCAGGCGATGTCGCAGACGTTCCTGCACTGGGGCGTGCACGCGTGGTCGATCTACGTGGTGATCGGTCTCGCCCTGGCGTACGCCTTCCATCGGCGCAGGCGCCCGCGCACGATCCGCTGGGCGCTCGAGCCGCTGCTCGGGGCGCGTCTCGTGCAGGGCGGTTGGGGCAACGCGGTCGACGTCGCCGCTCTGGTCGGCACGCTGTTCGGCGTCGCGACCTCCCTCGGTCTGGGCGTCATCCAGATCAGCGCCGGGCTCGACTACCTGAACCTCGTGACGCCCTCGGTCATCAGCCAGGCCGTCATCGTCGGTGTCATCACGGCGTTCGTGCTGTTCTCGGTGCTCTCGGGTGTCGGCAAGGGCATGAAATGGCTCTCGAACATCAATCTCGTGCTCGCCGGGCTGCTGATGCTGTACCTGCTGTTCGCGGGACCCACCGAGTTCCTGCTGCGCGACGTCGTGCAGTCGATCGGCAACTACATCCAGAACTTCGTGAGCCTGTCGTTCACGACGAGCGCCTACTCCGGCGAAGACGGCGTGGCCTGGCAGGGCACATGGACGGCGTTCTACTGGGGCTGGTGGATCTCGTGGGCCCCCTTCGTCGGCATCTTCATCGCGCGCATCTCGCGCGGCCGCACGGTTCGGGAGTTCGTCACCGGAGTGATCCTGGTGCCCACGCTCGTCGGCATCCTGTGGTTCACGGTCCTCGGCGGCACCGCGATCTACGGCGAGCTGACCGGCACGGTGCAGCTGGTCGGAGCCGACGGGGCCGTGAACGTCTCGACGGCGCTCTTCCAGATGCTCCAGGGCGTCCCGGGAACGGTGTTCCTGTCGATCGGCTTCCTCATCCTCATCGGGATCTTCTTCGTCACCTCGGCCGACTCGGGCGCCCTGGTGATGGGAATGATCGCCACGGGCGGCGAAGAGGAGCCCAAGCGCTGGGTTCGCATCTTCTTCACCCTCGCGACCTCGCTCATCGCTTTCGCCCTGCTCTTGGCGGGCGGGCTCCAGGCCCTGCAGACCGCGGCGATCAGCATCGCTCTGCCGTTCAGCCTCGTGCTGCTCGCGATCTGCTGGGCGACCGTCACGGCCTTCCGCCGTGAGATGCGCGCCTATGACAAGGCCGAGCGGGCGCAGCT
>JAKOMY010000378.1 GCA_022702225.1 Microbacteriaceae bacterium
GCATCGTGATCCGTCATGTCACTCCCGTCTCATCGGCGCGGCGAAGCCCGCACCGGCATGCTCGCACGACCCGCCGACATCCGCCCGGGCCTTTCCTCCGCGCGCGTCACGCGGCCAGGACGCTGCGACCCACGATGAGCCGCATGATCTCGTTCGTCCCCTCGAGGATCTGGTGCACACGCAGATCGCGAACGACCTTCTCGATGCCGTAGTCCTGCAGGTAGCCGTATCCGCCGTGCAACTGCAGCGACTCGTTGGCGACGCGGAAGCCGACGTCGGTCGCGAACCTCTTCGCCATGGCGCACCGGGTCGCGGCATCCGGAGCCTTCGCATCCAGGGCGGTCGCCGCATCGCGCACGAGCAGTCGTGCGGCTTCGAGCTCGGTCGCCATGTCGGCCACCGCGAACACGACCGACTGCTTCTCGGCGAGGGCCTCGCCGAAGGTGAAACGCTCGTGCACGTAGGCGATCGCGCGATCGAGCGCCCAGCGCGCCCCGCCGATCGAGCACGTGGCGATATTCAGGCGACCGCCGTTGAGGGCGTTCATCGCGATCGAGAAGCCGCGTCCCTCGCCGCCGAGGAGGTTCTCGGCGGGCACGCGCACCTCGTCGAGGATGACGGGACGGGTGGGCTGCGCGTTCCAGCCCATCTTCTTCTCGTTCGCTCCGAACGAGAGTCCTTCGGAGTCGGCGGGCACGAGGAAGGCGCTGATGCCGCGCGCTCCCGGCTCCCCCGTGCGAGCCATGACGACGTAGACCGACGCCTCGCCGGCGCCCGAGATGAACTGCTTGACCCCCGTCAGCACGTAGGTGTCGCCGTGCCGGATCGCCGAGGTGGTGATGGCCGCGGCGTCGGACCCGGCGCCGGGCTCGGTGAGGCAGTAGGCGCCGAGATCTTCCATGGCCACCAGCGACGGCAGCCACCGCTCGCGCTGCTCGGCGGTGCCGTAGGTGTCGATCATCCACGCGACCATGTTGTGGATCGTGATGTAGGCCGTGACCGTCGGGTCGCCGTAGGCGAGCTCCTCGAAGATCGCCACCGCGTCGACGCGCGACAACCCGGCGCCGCCCACGTCGTCGTTGACGTAGACGCCGCCGAGACCCAGCTCCCCCGCGCGGCGCAGCACGTCGCGGGGGAAGTGCTTCTCGGCATCCCATTCGAGGGTGCGCGGGGCGAACTCGGTCGCCGCGAAGTCGCGCACCGCGTCGAGGATGGCATCGCGCTCGTCGGAACTCAGGGTGCCGGTCGACGGGGCGTCGAGCGCGGGAGCAGGGGTGGTGTCCATGCGGCTCTCCTTCGGAAAGCGACGGCGTCGTCGCTCCCCTCAGATTACCTGGACGTCCTATTAATTGATAGAGGTACCGACTACGAGGCGGAGACCCCGAACAACGCGCCGACCGCGTAGGTCGCGGCGAGCGCGAGCGCACCGCCAACCACCGTGCGCAGCACCGCCCGCCCGCGCCGCGCTCCTCCGAGGACCGCGGCGACGTAGCCGGTGATGGCGAGCGCCATGAGGACGGCGACGAAGGTGAGAGGTACGCGGATCTCGACCGGCGCCAGCAGGATCGTCGCGAGCGGCAGCAGCGCGCCGATGGTGAAGGCGACCGCCGAGGCGAAGGCCGCGGCCCACGGGCTCACGACATCCTCTGCGTCGATGTTGAGCTCGACCGAGAGGTGGGCCTTGAGGGCGTCGGATGCCGTGAGCTCGTTCGCCACGCGCGTCGCCGTGTCACGCGAGAGCCCCTGGGCCTCGTACATGCCCACGAGCTCGGCGAGTTCGGCCTCGGGGTCATCGGCGAGCTCACGCCTCTCTTTCTGGATGAGGGCGTGCTCGCTGTCGCGCTGGCTCGAGACCGAGACGTACTCGCCGAGCGCCATCGAGATGGCCCCACCGACGAGGGCGGCGAGGCCCGCGATCAGCACCGGACCGGTGTCGCTCATGGCCCCCGCGACACCGACCACGACCGCGGCCGTCGAGACGATGCCGTCGTTGGCGCCGAGCACGCCGGCGCGCAACCAGTTCAGTCTCTGCGAGAGCCCCTGGCGATGGGGCTCATCGGAGTGGGGCCCCGGGGGCGTCGCCGCGGGCGCGTTCTCGGTCATGCGACGAGCGTACGACCGCGTCCGTCCCGACGGGCCGATGACGGTTCACGGCCGTCGCGTTCCCTCCCCGTTCACCGGGTCGTCACGAACTCCAGGCAAAATCCACAGGATCGCGCCGCCCGCGCGGGTCGCTCCCCCACCCGAATCCGAGGACACAGCCATGCCTTCGACCTTCCTTCGCCGCGCCGCCGCGTTCACCGCGACGACCGCGGCGGTGTGCGCTCTCGCCCTGTCGAGTACCACCGCGGCATCCGCCGCGATCGTTTCGCAGCCCGTCTCGAACAGCGTCTCCGACGCCGCGATCAGCGTGACCCCGGTCGGCTCGTACGACACCGGCGTCTACAAGGAGTCGGCCGCCGAGATCGTGCAGGCCTACCGCGACCGCCTGTTCGTCGTCAACGCGCAGGC
>JAKOMY010000401.1 GCA_022702225.1 Microbacteriaceae bacterium
TCGGCGGCGTCGGAGGCGTCGATCTGGATCTCGTAGCCCTGGTTCACCGCGATCCAGGGGTCGTTCTGCGGGTCGGGGAAGCCGACGAAGACGCCACCGTTGTGGTCGGCGATGAGCTTCCAGTCCAGCTTGAGGCTGTACTCGTTCAGCTCCTGCGCCTTGTGCCAGAGCAGCCCCATGCCGCCCTCGCCGCGGATGCTGCAGTCGTTCTGACGACCGAAGCCCCCGGGGCCCGCCATGCGCCAGCCGGCGTTCAGGCTCTCGAGCGTGCCGTCGAACAGCGAGCGGTACCCGTCCTCGACCTGCGCCGGAGCGCAGATGTCGGCGGTGCCGATCGACAGGACGTCAACGTTGATGTTGCCCTTGTTGCCCGAGTCGTACTTCAGCGCGATCGTATTCGCCCCGGCGACCAACGGCATGTCCCGCGTGATCGTGGCCCAGGTCTTCCAGTCACCCGTGGAGGGGAAGTCCCACCGGCCGAGATTCTGCCCGTTGACGTAGAGGTTCACGTCCTTGGAACCGGGGGCCGGGTTGGGGCCGTTGGAGTAGCGCACGTTGACCGGAACGGTGCCGGCGGCCTCGGCGTTCACCGTGAACTCGAACGCGGAACCGGCCTGCCACATGCCGCCGGCGAAACCGGCGCCCGAGTAGCCGCTGTGCTCGGCGTCGAACTTGGCGCCGCCGATCAGGCGGGCCTCCTCGGCCTCGTACCATCCCTGGTCGGCCGGCGAGACGTAGCCCGGCAGCGAGTTGAGCGTGTACCAGGCCTCGGTGCTCCACAGCTTGTCACCGCTGGCTGCGGCGAAGGGCTGCGGCGAGCGCAGGTGCACGACGCGCCCCTGCTTGAGGCCGTCGAACGCGACCGTGACCGTCTTGCGGTCGGCGGATGCCGTGGCGCTGGTCAGCGAGAGGATCTCCTCGTCGATCTTGGGACCGCCGTAGGTGGAGGTCGGCAGGTAGCGCCACTGCTCGGCGCGGTACGCCGAGGCGAGGTTCGCCACCGTCTCGTCGGACAGGGGCTGGGTGTACTCGATCTCGAACCCACCCTCGACGACCTTCATCGATTTCATGTCGAAGGTGTCCTGCGTGGAGTTCGGGACGAGCTTCTGCAGACCGTAGGTGAGCTTGCCCGCCTCACCCCAGTTGCCGCCCTCACCGGTGCCGCCGATGTACAGCGACTTGTCGGGGCCCTCGATGACGCGGTTCACGCCCACCTCGAAGCCGGCCGAGTGGCGGAAGACCGCCCCCTGGAACTCGCCGTCGACCTTTTCGAGGAAGGCGCGCTGCAGGCCGCCGTAGGTGACGTCGCCGAACATCATCTGGCCGGCGAAGGGGCCGTCCTTCAGCAGGATGGGCGTGCTCGGCGAGTTGCCGATCTCGTTCTGCGGGATCCACACCACCGGCGGGGTCACCGGGTTGGCGTCGAAGGGCCCGGCGGGGTTCGTGTAGTGGTTGAAGAACCGGTCCTGCTTGATGTTGACGAGCTTGTTCGCCGGCAACCAGGCACCCTGGTTGTCCATCGCGAACAGTTCGTTCTCGGGGCCGAAGGCGACGCCGTTGGGCGTGCGCAGCCCCCCGGCCACGTAGCTGATCGCGCCGGTGGCGCGGTCGATCTTCACGGAGGTGCCGCGGTTCTTCGCGGGCTGCGGGTTGGTGGTGGCCCCGCCGTTGTCGATCGCGACCGAGAGGTTGACGTAGAAGTTGGCCTCGTCGTGGATCAGGCCGAAGGCGAACTCGTGGAAGTTGTTGCCCGAGGGGTACTCCGCGACCTTGCGCTTCGTCTCGTACGAGCCGTCGCCGTTCGTGTCGCTGAGCTCGGTGAGCTGGTAGCGCTCCGAGACGTAGATCTTGTCGTCGACGACGTCGATGCCCATGGGGTTGAGCAGACCGCCGGCCGCCTCGACGACGGTGACGTCCTCGGGTCCGTCGGCCGCCTGAGCGCCCTTGAGCACGAAGACCTTGCCGGGGGTGGAGGTGTCCCAGCCGCCGGAGTTGACCGAACCGGTGGTCAGCACGGCGAGGTCGCCGTTGCCGAGGAAGGCCAGACCGGAGACCTTCGGATTGAAGCCCTCGGGGCGCAGGTTCACGAGCGTGTAGTTGGGGTTCACGGCATCCAGGCGCAGACCGTCTCCGGCGGAGTCGGTGCTGCCCTCGCAGTACTTCGTCCCGGGGGCGGTGACGCGCACGACGCCCGCCTCGGTGCTCAGGACGTTGTTCGGGATGACGGTGAAGCTCGACGAGCCCGGAGTCTTCCACTCCACGGTGAGCTGTTGGCCGTTGGTGGCCTCGAACATCTCGACGAAGAGGGCGTGGACGCCCACGTCGAGCGTGACCGTGCCTTCGACACCCTCGGGTCCGTGCAGGCCGTCGTTGTCGATCAGCAGCTTCTCGTCGAGGGTGAGGCGGGAGCCGTCGTCGCTCGTCACGCGGAAGACGTAGTCGCCCGGGGTGCTGATGGTGAGGTTGGCCAGGGCGTGCGTGATGAAGTTGTCGCCCGCCCCGAACTGCTCGTCGGTGCTCCAGTCGATCGTCGACATGAGCTTGTCGACATTGGGGGTCTGACCCGACTTGAGGGTGCAGAGCTCGGTGAGGGGCGGGGTGGAGTAGGTGCGAAGCGTCACACCCGGTTCTTGCTTGGGCAGGTCCGCCGGGGTGTTGACGGCGGGGGCGACGGCGGCACCGGCGGGCAGGA
>JAKOMY010000411.1 GCA_022702225.1 Microbacteriaceae bacterium
TCCACCACCACGCCCCGCGGGGCCGACGTCTCGCGAGCGCCCACAGCAACAGGCCCGCCGGCAGGGCGCGCAGGGCAGCCCCCCACAGCGGTGCATCGGCCGGCAGGAGGTGCCGCGTGACGACGTAGGTCGCACCCCAGGCGATCGGCGCGACGGCGGTGACGGCGACGATGCGCCATTTAGCTTCCATGGAAGACATTGTACTTTCCGCGGAAGATAGAATGGATGCCATGACCCCGACGACCGACCGCGTCGACACCCTCACGGCGCAATGGCACGCCGAACGCCCCGACATCGACGTCTCGCCGATGCAGGTGATCGGACGCCTGCACCGTCTCGCCGATCATCTGCGCGACGAGCTACTCGCCGTCTACCGCCGCTACGGTCTCGGCGAGGGGGAGTTCGACATCCTCGCCGCTCTCCGCCGCGCGGGGGAGCCCTTCGCCGCGGCCCCCGGCGAACTCGCGCGCCACACGATGGTTACCAGCGGGGCGGTGACCAAGCGCGTCGATCGACTCCTGGCATCCGGTCTCGTGGTGCGCGATGGCGACGCCGACGACGGGCGCGCGCGGGTCATCCGGCTGACACCGGCCGGACGCCGCGTGATCGACGAGGCCTTCACCGCCCACATGGCGAACGAGCAGCGTCTGCTCGCGGGCCTCGACGCCGAGCAGCGTCGCGCGCTCGAGGCGCTGCTGCGTGACTGGGGTGCGTCGCTCGGCGTGTGAGTCGCCGACGCGCTTTCGATCCTGTGGGTCGCGGCCGGACCCGGGTCATTTCCAAGGATTCGCTGCGCCTCAGGTTCGGGGGAGCAGGGGCCGTTGGATCCGTCGCTCGTATCGCACGATGCAACGCGTGCGCTGGGCGAGGTCGTAGGCCGCGACGCTGTCCGGGTCGACGAGTGATGCTTCCCGATATCGTTCGTACTCCGCCAAAGACGGGAACGAGAACAGCGCGAAGGCCTCGTCGCTATCGCCTTCCGCGGGCAGGAAGTACCCGTGGTGGACGCCGCCGAACCGAGGAACGATCTCCATCCATCTCTCGGCGTACTCGATGAACGCGTCGATCGCTGCCGCGTCGATCTGGTAGCGAAGGTGGATCGTGATCATCGTTTTCTTCTTTCGCCGGGGTGTGCGATGTAGGGCGCGGGTTTCAGAGGGGACGAGAATGACGTCGCGGTGGAGCACGGAGAGGACTCTCCTGGCGTTTCCGCGGCGCACCCCATCGTCGTTCCGTGAGGCGCGCTGCTGATCTGACGATAACCCCGCCACGCCTCGCGAGAAGGCCCGGTCGGCGGCCATATCTCACCGGAAAACTGCCAGGGACGGAGGCCGGTCATCTCCGCGCCGTAGCGAGCGGGTACCGCCTGACGACGGGGCTCGATCCTTGAGCGCGTGAGGCGCTGCTTCGCGCCTGAGGCGCGTCACTCGGCGTGTGCGCGAGGCACCAGTCTCCACGTCACGAAGGGCGCGCCGGCGGGACCGGGTCGGGTCTGATCGCTGGGCAGCCAACCGCGCCGGCGATAGAAGGCTTTGGCGCGTTCGTTGCGGTCCCAGACCTCGAGATGGGCGGCACGCCCCCGGGACTCCGCGACGAAAGACGCGTACAGGGTGTCGGCGACACCGGTCCCGAACCGCGCAGGCTCCACGTACAGGCTCTGCAGCTCCACTTCTTTCGCCTCGGCAGGCTGACGCAGGCAGCAGAAGGCGATGACGACCTCGTCTTCGACCGCGCACAGAACGGCAACGCCCTGCTCCGTGACGAGGCGCCGCCACATCGGGCGCCGGTCGTGCCCCGAATCCTCCGCCGAGAGCGCGTCGCCGTAGTAAGCCGCCCGAGACCGCACGTGCAGCGCGGCGATCGCATCGGCATCGTCCGCTCGGGCGCGCCGAACCACCACGGCCTCGCTCATCGCGGCGAGACGTCGGCGATCACGCGATCGATCCAGACGCGGCGCTCCAGAGCCGTGATCGCCTCGCGCTCGAACCACCGGATTTCGAGAAGCTCCTCGCCGTCGGCGACGGCGTCGCCGAGCAGTTCGCAATCGTACGCGGTCGTGACGTACCCGACGCGGTCGCCGTTCGGATAGGTGACCATCATCGGTTCTCCGCCGTAGACGCCGACGATGCCGCGGATCCGGACCGCCGCGCCCGTCTCTTCGTGCACTTCGCGCAGGAGCGCCTCAGAGGGCTCCTCCCCGGGTTCCACCCCGCCGCCGATCAGGCTCCAGGAGCCGCCGTGGCGATCTCGCGCGAGCAGGAACCGGTCGCCGTCGCGGATCACTGCCGTGACCCCGGGCAGCAGGAGCAGGTCTGATCCGATCCGCGCCCGGATTGAGCGCACGTAGTCCGACATCGGCATCCGTCGAGTCTAGGTCTGTGCGTCCGTCGCCAGCCGTGGGTCTCGGCAGGGGCGAGCCCCGGCGACTCACCCGCCCTTCAGCGCCTTCGCGATGCGCTGCGGCGACACGGGCTCGGCCGTGCCGAGGCGCTGAGCGAACAGGCTCACGCGCAGTTCCTCGAGCAACCACCGTGTCTGCACGAGGT
>JAKOMY010000007.1 GCA_022702225.1 Microbacteriaceae bacterium
GCGGAGCGGAACTGGTGATCGGCGGCATGTGCGTGTCCTGTATCTCGTGATCGTGCAGACCGCAACCGCACTGACAAGGGCGACACGGGAGCGAGATGGTCGCTCATACGTAAGACCGTCGTCTCGACGGTTCTGTCACAAATTGATCCGAGCAATCTCATGGCACCGTTCCCCGCCCGCGTCGCACCGTCGCCGACAGCGCTGCTCCCCGCCACCGATGAGTTTCTCGTCGGCCTCGCCGTCAACGGAGACCCCTTTGCGTTTCGGATGCTGGTCTCTCGGCATGGTTCGGCCATGCTCACCGCGGCCGCTCGGATCGCGGGAAGCCCCATCGCGGCCGACGACGCCGTCCAGGAGACCCTCGTCATCGCGTGGAAACGTCTGGCACAACTGCGCGAGCGTGAACACGTGAGGGGATGGCTCATCCGCATCGCCACGCACCAGGCGCTCGACCACCTCCGCGAACGACGGCGCGAGGTCCCCTTTCCCCGCTCCCTCGAGAGCCCCGGCGAGGGACCAGAGGTGTCTGCGATGAGAAGGGCTCAGCTCGTCGACCTGTCCCGGGCGGTGCACGCTCTCACGGAAACGCAACGGGACTGCTGGATCCTGCGCGAAGTCGAAGAGATGCGCTACGTGGACATCGCCGACAGGATCGGACTCACCACCGGTCAGGTGCGGGGGAACATCGCCCGCGCCCGGCTCAGCATCAAGACGCGCATGGAGGACTGGCGCTAGCGTCGCGCCACGCGACACCCCGCGCCCGTGACCCCGGAAAGCTCTGTCGCACCACGTCGAGGCTCGTCACGCATCTTCTCGGCGAAGCGTTCCAGGCACGAGAGGGAACGAAGTGCAACCCGGGCCCCCGGACGCCCCCGTGGCGCATAGCGTCGCCCTTATGTCCCACACGATCGAGCGATTACGCATCACCGTCGCCGACGTGACCTACGCATTGGGCCCCGTCGAACACATCGATGCCGTCAAGGCGGCCATTCTGGCGGGAGTGCACGCCGGTGGTGGATTCGTCGACCTGATCCTCGACAACGGCCGGCTCCTCAGCCTTCTCGTGACAGAGTCCTCCCACATCGCCATCACCGTCGACACCCTCCGACTGGACTCCGGCACGGCCGACGGTGAGTTCAGCGGGGACGAGCGCCCGAGGGTGTCCGTCGACTACGACGCCGACACACCTTTCGACACCATCTGAACCCGCCCGGGAGCGCGGCGGATCCGGTCGCCGCTCACCCCGTCGGAGCGGCAACGCCCCGCGTCCGCGAGGGGGTGGTTCAGCGAGACGAAGCGCCCGCAGACAAGGGCGCGGCGGCATTGCGTTGCCCGCTCTTGCGGTCCCACTCCAGCGACTTCCACTGCAGGAAGGTGCACAGGTTTCCCGCGACGACCAGCTCGGCGGCCAGGCTCGTCAGATCGGTCGCTGACAGCTTGAGCTCTTCGGGGCTTTCGGTGATCGTCAGCTGCCACATCGGGTCGTCGTACCCCCGCGCCCCCATGAAGATCGACGCCGTCGCATTGCGCAACCGGACGATCACCAGCCCGGTGTCTTGATCGCCGCTGTCCTCCTGGGGGGCGACGGTGATGCGACCGGCTATGCAGTGCTCCTGATCTTCGAACTCCTGCACCCACGTCTCGAGCTGCTCACGAGAACGAAGGGGCGGTGAGTCCTCGAGGCGGCACATGCCGACGAGTATGACACCCCCGCCCCCGGACAAGCCCGCACACGGTCGGTCTTGCGTCGGGGTGCGCGAAGCGATCCAGATCCGATCGCGCCCCCTCTCCGCGCGTCAGCGGCGCGGAGGACGACCCGGGTGCGCCGTCCGCCCACGATCAGGCGACACCATCCGGCACGGCGCTAACTCGCGTCGATCACACCCAGCGTCTCCAGGTGCTGCGCAACACGCTCGTGCGTATGGCACGGGACTTGCCCCCCGTCGACGAAGCGGACCGACTCCAGCGTCGTCACAGAGGACGATGTGAGACCGAATTGGTGGACGTGCAGTGTCACCGACACCCTTCCCACTCCCGGTACTTTGTAGGTCCTCATGCGGCGACGGTACGCCCGCGTCCGCGAGCCGCCGACCAATACTGCGTGAAGCGGCTCGCACGTTCCAAGGAGCTCAGAAGATGACCTTCGTTCCGACGGGGCGGGATGCCCGCGCGAGGCAAGGGTGCGCTCCTCCCTCTCGCCCGTCGCGCTCAGCCGGAACGACGGCGACTTGATGGACTGTGTTTACAATGTCCTACGGCCGGTTCAGGGGAACGCCGGGTCGTTGAGAAATCAGAGGTAGCCGGTGCCGTTTCGTACGAAAGCCACCTTGCAGGCGTGGCTGGATGAGTACGCCGCAAGCGGTGCCGGCGGCGGCCGGATCGCGTTCGTAGCGGATCAGGAGCCCGTCGACGGCATCGACAGCGGGCTGGTGATCTTTCCCCTCGCGAACGCGACGACATCGGTGTATCTCGCCCCGATCGCCGTAGGTGCCCCGGACTGGCGCGTCACCTTCGAGGCCCAGCCCGAGATCACAGAACTCTCGCCCCAGTCCGTTCAAGACCTCTGCCGCGAGCTTCTGCACGCCGCCGATCTCTGCGCGTTTCTGCAGCGGAAGTCGATCGAGCACGTCGCGGAGTCGGCGGCGGACGCGCGGGATGATCTCGGCGGCAGTCCCGTCGACGCCGGCTGACTCCCCGAGGGCATCGCGGGGCGGAGGGTCGCGGGGGCGGCAGGGGCAAGAGCGGCGGGATGCCGGACCCCTTGCGGTTCGACACCCCACCCCTGCAGCGCCTACGGCGCACATCAGTCGAGGCAGGCAATGAACCCGACCGTACGCGCCACTCGCACCGCACAGCCGACCCTAGGTCAGTGCGGTGGGTCAGCGGAACCCCATCCGACCCATAGGCCGCAGCGCGGGCGGCGCGGCTCATGCTCGAGCGATCGCGGCCACCCCGGACGAGCGCGACGACGGCGACCACGGCTGCCGCGACCCGCATGAGGTCGATCAGCGCCGCGGCGGTGGGGTGAGCGGCATCCGCGGGTCCCGCTCGAGCTCGGAAACCTCCAGCGTCGCGCTCGCGTATCCCGGCCGACGCCTCAGCGCCTCGGCGCCGCCGTCGACCCGCGGTCGACCAGCTCGAACGGCAGGGTGCCGAGGCCACGGCCCGGCTCGGCGCCGTCGAGCGCCACCAGCACGGCCTCGGCCGCGCGCTCGCCCTGACCCCGAGCGAATTGATCCACGGTGGTCAGCGAGAACCAACGGCCGAGTTCGTGGCCGTCCACCCCGACGATCGACACGTCTTCGGGAACGCGCAGGCCGAGCTCGCGCGCGGCGAGGATCGCCCCGATCGCCATCTCGTCCGACGCGGCGAACAGCGCGGTCGGCGGGTTCTC
>JAKOMY010000028.1 GCA_022702225.1 Microbacteriaceae bacterium
TGACGATACCCATGCGCCCCGCCGACTCGTCGACACGGGCGAACGACTGTCTCCACAGCTGTGGATAACTTTGTGGAGAGCGTGTGTGGAAACCGTCGCAGCCTGTGCAAACACGTGTGGATAAGGCCCGGATTCGTTAACGTGTTCGAAACTACACGCGCGTAATTCCGCGGCGCCGGTCGTCTCCGGAGGTTCCGAGCCCTGTGGAAAGTTCCCCTCGGATGCCGCGCCCGCGGGCTCAGCCGAGAAAGGCGAACAGGAGCCGGACGAACCCCCACGCGTACATCGTGACCCAGAACAGCGTCCACCCGAGCAGGGTGTAGCCCCAGACGGCCTGGCCCACGCTCATGCGACCACGGCGGAAACGGACGCCGAGCACGATGCCGACGACGAGCGCACCCGCGACGACGAGAGCCGCGATCTGCTGCTGCCAGACGATGATCAGCGGGAGCGCGAGGATGACCGCGAACGCCGCCGCGTCGTAGTTGACGCCGGAGGACGCCGCCTGCACGCCCTGCAGCACGACGAAGGCGACGAGCGCCAGCGCGATGACCACCACCTGCAGCCATCCGAGCGCCTTCACCCAGAACGGCAGGCCTCGATCATCCGTAGCATCCGGATGACGTTCCGCGACCTCTGTCATGGCGTTTCCCCCCTCGTCGCGTCCAGTCTGCCCGTGCGGTGAACGGCCGAGGGGGAGGGGTTGACGGGGGAAAGACAAAGCCCTCCCGAACGGCCTGAGGCCGCCCGCGAGGGCTGTGGAGGGGCTGACGGGAATCGAACCCGCGCTATCTGCTTGGGAAGCAGATGTTCTGCCATTGAACTACAGCCCCGTGTGCCTTGCGGCAGCCCGGCCAGCATAACAGCGTCTGCGTGGCATCCCTCGGCAGCCGGGATGATCACGCGATTCGAGCGCGGGGTCGGCGCCGTCGAGACCGCGGGAGATTCGCGAGGACGCACACGTTCGTCGGCCATCGCACGCGGTCTCGACAAACGGATGCGGTTTCGACATCGTCCTCGGCGCCGAAACCCGACCGACGTGACACGTGCCCCGCCTCTAGGCTGGGGCCGTGCTGCTCTCCGATCGCGACATCCGGGCCGAACTCGACGCGAAGCGCCTCGGCCTCGAGCCCTTCGACCCGGCCATGGTCCAGCCCTCGAGCGTCGACGTGCGTCTCGACCGCTACTTCCGGTTGTTCGACAACCACAAGTACCCCTTCATCGACCCCGCCGAGAACCAGCCCGAGCTCACGCGTCTCATCGAGGTCGAGCCCGACGAGCCGTTCATCCTGCACCCGGGCGAGTTCGCCCTCGGGTCGACGTTCGAGCGGGTCAGTCTGCCCGACGACGTCGCCGCGCGCCTCGAGGGAAAGTCGTCGCTCGGGCGTCTGGGGCTGCTCACCCACTCCACCGCGGGGTTCATCGACCCCGGGTTCTCGGGCCATGTCACGCTCGAGCTCTCGAACGTCGCGACGCTGCCGATCAAGCTGTGGCCCGGGATGAAGATCGGGCAGGTCTGCTACTTCCGGCTCACCTCGCCGGCCGAGAACCCGTACGGCTCCGGGCCCTACGGCAACCGGTACCAGGGGCAGCGCGGCCCGACGGCCTCGCGCTCGTCGCTGAACTTCCACCGCACCGACGTCGGCTACACCGACGCGGGTTCCGCGGGACGCTGACCGAACGACGACGCGGCGGGCTCCCGAGGGAGGTCCCGCCGCGTCGTGTTCTCGATGATCACTCGGATGCCGCGGACTCGCGCCCACGGGTGAACCCGGCGTCGAAACCGCGTTCGTAGGCGCGCTCGACCGCCCGGTGTCCGCGCTCGTGCCGGTGGCCGTGCTCCCCGTGGCGGGGCGCGGTGCCGGGGGCGGAGTCGTCGGAGGCGCTGTCGCCGTCGGAGAGGTGCCCGTCGGTGTACCCGCCGTGGCGGGGGCCGAAGCCGTGGTGGGCATTGCCGCCGTCTTCGCGTCGGTGGTCGCGCTCGCCGCCGCCGAAGCGGGGGCCGCCGCGCATTCCGGGACCGAAGCCGCGGCCGGACCCGGGGCCGAACGGGCCGGGACCGAAGCCGAAGCCGCGGGGGCCGCGCGGGCCGGCGTCCTCCTCGAGGCCGAGGGCCCCGGAGATCGCGTCGAGGGCGGCGGTCAGGCGCTCGATCTCTTCGGCGGGAACTCCGGCGAGAAGCGCCTGGCGGTCGGCATCCACTCGATCGAGGATCTGGCGACCCTCGTCGGTGAGCGTCCAGCCGTCGCCGGCGGGGGCGATCCATCCCCGGTCGGCGAGGGCGCTGATGCGCTTGCCGCCGCGGGCGATGCGGTCGCTGATCCACGGGGCGTCGAGGCGTCCGTCGATCACGGAGAGGACCGCGACGGTCTTCGGGTGCAGGTCGCTGTCGCGCAACTGCGCGAACAGGCGGTGGTGCAGCGCGTGGCCGACCGTCGTGAGGCGATGGGCGAGGCTGCGGGGGTCAGAAGGTGCGGGGGTGTTCATGGGGGAGTCCTTTCGTGGGCGGTCGATCCGCCATTGCATGTCATGTGACAACGAATGTACTGTGACATGCATTCCCGATGCTTGTCAAGAGACATGTAAAATTTCCGCATGGCCACCGACCCCGCCGACGAGATCGCCGCCGCCCTCGGGCGCCTGCGCGGACGACGCCCGAGGCCGCCGTTCCCGGCCGAGGCGCACCACCACCCGCGCGGCGACCACGGTGGCGGGCACGGCGGGCCCTGGGGCCGCGGCGCTCCGCCGTGGGCCGCCGATCCCTCGCACGGACGCTTCGGCGGGCCGGCGCGCCTGCGCATGCTCGACGCCCTGGTCGCGGCATCCGGTTCGCTCTCGGTCAGCGAGATCGGCGAGGCCGTCGGCGTCGACCAGCCGCGGGCCTCGCGCCTCGTGCA
>JAKOMY010000048.1 GCA_022702225.1 Microbacteriaceae bacterium
CCCGTCGCCCTCGAACACTCTCGTCGACGTCGACGCTCTCAACCTCATCGGCAAGACCTGCGATGAGGCCCGGGAGCTTCTGCGCGACGCGAACCTCGGCGCCACCTGCGCCACCGGCAACGCCGCAGCGAGCGCCGATCAGGTCGGCAAGATCTACGTGGTCGACCCGACCGGACGCAACCCGCAGGGCACCAACATCGAGGTCACGGTCTACGGCGAAGAGACACCGCTCTCCACGCCCGGCACTCCGACCCTGCCCGGTACCTCGGTCACGGCCGGCAGCGACATCCAGATCTCGTGGCAGCAGTACTCCTGCCCCTCGGGGACCGGATCGGTCACGTCGTACAACTTCACCGCGACCAACGGCACCTTCGACACCAACGGTCAGTCCACCGCGTCGTTCGCGCCCGACGCGCGTAACGCCAAGCTGACGGTCAGCAACGCCCCCGGTCAGACCCTCCGCGTGACGTACACCGTCAGCTGCTCGGGTACCGACCGGACGGCCGGCCCCTCGGGCGAGGCCTCCGCGACGATCTCGGGCGGCAGCTCGGCATCGCCGACGGCGACGCCCGCGGCCGTTCCGACCGTCAAGCCCTGATCACCCATCCCCCCACGCCAGGAGCTCCACCCGTGACCACTGAGACGCGCGTCCTTTCCGGGCGCTACCGCGTCGACGACCTCATCGGTCGCGGCGGTATGGCCAGCGTCTATCGCGGGTACGACCAGACACTCGGCCGCACGGTCGCGATCAAGGTCCTGAAGGCCGACCTGGCCGGCGACGCGGCATTCCGCACGCGCTTCCGTCTCGAGGCGCAGGCGGCCTCGCGCATGGCTCACCCGACGATCGTCCGTGTGTTCGACGCGGGCGAAGACGTCGAGACCGGGGCGGACGGCCACGAGCGTCCGGTGCCGTACATCGTCATGGAGCTCGTGCACGGTCGCCTGCTCAAGGACGTCATCGCCGCGGGTCCCGTCCCCACCGACGACGCCCTGCGGTACGTCGACGGCATCCTGGAGGCTCTCGAGTACTCGCACCGCGCCGGTGTCGTCCACCGCGACATCAAGCCCGGCAACGTCATGATCACCGACTCCGGTCGTGTGAAGGTCATGGACTTCGGCATCGCCCGCGCGGTGTCCGACTCGTCGTCGACGGTCGCCGAGACCACGGCGATCGTCGGGACCGCGGCGTACTTCTCGCCCGAGCAGGCCAAGGGCGAGTCCGTCGACGCGCGCGCCGACCTGTACTCCACCGGCGTGGTGCTCTACGAGCTGCTCACGGGGCGCACGCCGTTCCGCGGCGAGACCCCGGTGGCCGTGGCCTACCAGCACGTCAGCGAGGCCCCCGTCCCGCCGAGCGAGATCGTCGAGACGGTTCCTCGGGCTCTGGATGCCATCGTGCTCCGCGCCCTGGCCAAGGATCCGTTCCAGCGTCCGCAGGACGCCGCGAGCTTCCGCGAAGCACTCGACGAGACGGTCGACGGCAAGGGACCCACGAAGCGCCAGATGTCGGCGCTGTCCAACGAGCTGTACGGACCCAACCCGCGTCAGGCGGCCGAGACGGCCCGCTCGTTGCGACAGCTCAGCACCGACACGACGATGCGTCGCACCCAACCCGGTCCTCCGGTGGCCTGGATCTGGGCCGGCGTCACCGTCCTCGCGGTGCTGCTGGTGGCGGTGCTCATCTGGGTAATGCAGATCCAACCGAGCGACGACGTCCCCACCAGTGCCTACACGGTTCCCGACGTCGTCGACATGTCGTACGACCGTGCCGTCGAGACACTCGAAGCTCAGCAGCTGACCACCAGCCGTGTGAACGAGTCCGATGAGAAGGTCGCTGCCGGAAACGTCGTGAGCACGGTCCCCGAGGCCGGAACCAACGTCACCTCGGGTCAACGGATCACGGTGTACGTCTCCACCGGCCCCGATACGGCGAAGGTGCCGACGCTCGACGGGATCACCGAGAGCGAGGCGCGTACGTCCCTGCAGAAGGCCGGTCTCACGGTCGGTTCGATACGACGCCAGGACGACCCCGCCCTGGCTGCGGGAACGATCATCTCGTCGAGCGTCCAGTCGGGCTCCGAGGTCGCGAAGGGCACCACGGTCAACCTCGTGGTCGCGAGCGGTCAGGTCGTGATCGTGGACTACACCGGCTACACCCTCGAGGCTGCGCAGCGCGAGTTGGAGTCCGACTCGAAGCAGCTGACGGTGAAGACTCAGCAGGACCCCGGATGCAAGGCGGCGACGCCGCCGACGGTCAAGACACAGTCGCTGGCCCCGGGCGAGGTCCCCGTGCACAGCGAGATCACGCTGACGGTGTGCGCGGGTTCCTGACCCCGCGGGGGTGAAGCAGCAAGCCGCGCGCGGCGGCTCCCGGTAGCCCGGCGTTCTCGAGCCAGCGGCCGAGCAGAAGGTGGCCGCCTTCGGTGAGCACGCTCTCGGGGTGGAACTGCACCCCCTCGATCGGCGCGGTTCGGTGGCGTACACCCATCACCACGCCGCTCTCCGTCTGCGCGGTGATCTCGAGCTCGGCCGGGAGCGAGTCCGGCTCGACCGCGAGGGAGTGATACCTCGTGGCGACGAATCCCGCGGGGAGGTCCTCGAAGACGCCCTGGCCTCGATGCCGGATGACGCTCGTGATCCCGTGCAACAGCTCTGGCGCATGCCCCACACGGGCACCGAAAGCCGCCGCGATGGCCTGATGACCGAGGCAGACCCCGAGCAGGGGGATGCCGGCGCCGAACGCCGCGCGGACCACGGCGATGGAGTGCCCGGCGTCGTCGGGGTGCCCTGGCCCCGGGGAGACGAGGATCGCGTCCGCGTCGCTCACCGCGCGCTCGGGCAGCCCAGACTCTCGCGAGTCGAGGAGGACGGTCTCGGCGCCCAGGTCGCGAAGGTAGCCGGCGAGGGTATGGACGAAGCTGTCGCGGTTGTCGACGACGACGACGCGCCAGGGCCTCACTCGACCGTGACCTCCTGGGGGTACACGAGGTCGCTCACCCAGGGGAAGACGTAGAAGAACAGGCCGTAGAGCACTGCCGCGACCAGCACCAGGACGATCAACAAACGCACCCACCAGGGACCGGGGAGGACGCGCCACAGGGCTCCGTACATCAGGATGCTCCAGAGGTCAGGGACGCCGGCGGACCGGCGTCGGTCCGCGGGGTGAAGGACTCGAAGACGCCGTAGCCGATCGCACGCTCCGAGAAGCCGTAGCGCGGGCTGCAGGTGGTCATGGTGATGAGGCGGTCCGTCGCCTCGATCTGCGGCTGCTGCGGCGTGGGCAGCAGGACATTCACACCGTCGGGGCGCACGTACTCGATGTTTCGGAAGCGGTAGGTGAACCAGCCGACCTCGGTCTCGACGACGATGGCATCACCGATACGCAGCGAAGGAAGGTCGGCGAAGGGCGCGCCGTGGCTGCCGCGGTGGCCGGCGATGGCGAAGTTGCCCACCTGTCCGGGCATCGCGGTGTCGGGGTAGTGGCCGAGACCGATCGGGTCGAGCGTGCGCGAGGAGCTGACTCCTCCGGCCACGGTGAAGTGGTAGTCGGGTCCGAGACGCGGAATGTAGACCACGCCGAAGCGTTCCGCGTCTCCCGGCTGCTCCAGGGCGGGCGGGTCCGCGGTGGGCGGTGCTGCCGGCCGCGCCGGAGTCGTCGTGGTGGCAGAGGGGGCGGGCGGCGGAGGATCGGCGTTCCATTGCTCGCTGAGCTCTTTGCCCTGATCCTTGAACTGCGCGCCGATGATGGCGTCGCCGATCCAGAGCTGCCACACGACGAAGAGGAGCACGAGGACGCCGGCGGTGACCAACACATCGCCGATCACCCCGATGACGGACACCCGGCGACGCGGCGCGCTCCCGCGCCGTGATCCCCGACGGGTCTGCGGCTGGTCGACGGTCTGCACGGGGGCAGTCTAGTTCCGCGGGATCACGCGTGCCTGACCGTTAGACTGTCCCGCATGGCTCGAATTGGCAAAGGCGAAGACCCGATCGCTGAGCGCAACGAAGGCGGATCGGCTCCGAACCCCGTGTGGTTCCTGCCCATCATGATCGGCCTCATGCTCATCGGCCTCGTGTGGGTGCTGGTGTTCTATCTCAGCAACTCGCAGTTCCCGATCCCGGGTATCGGTCCGTGGAACCTCGTCATCGGCTTCGGCATCGCCTTCGTCGGGTTCCTCATGACCACGAAGTGGCGCTGACTTACACACGTGTAATTCATCCCCACCTGTGGACGGGGCTGTGGATAACTCTCAGACGTAGAAGAGAGCCGGGATTGCCAGCAGGGCGATCAATAGAGCGCTGAACCCGACCAGCAGACCGATTTGCAGGCGCTTCTGCGCCGCCGCACGGGTGCGTGCATAGATCAGCCCCACTCCCGCTCCGGTGACGAGACCGCCGAGGTGGGCCTGCCACGAGATGCCCACCGCCGCGAGGGATCCGGCGAAGTCGCCCGACCCGATGGCACCGATGGCCGCGATCACGAACGGCCAGGCGAAGTTGATGGCGATGAGCAGGGCGATGACGCGGATGTCCGCCCCGATGTGCCTTCCGATCACCAGGAGGGCACCGAACAACGCGAAGATCGCGCCCGAGGCGCCGACCGTGGACACGCCGGGGGCGAGGAGCGCGACCGCAACGGATCCGCCCAGCGCGCCGATCAGATAGAGCGCGAGAAAACGACCGCGGCCGAGCAGGGGCTCGAGGCTGCGCCCGATGAACCAGAGCGCGAGCATGTTCAGGCCCACGTGGAAGAAGCCGCTGTGGACGAGGGCGACCGTCAGCAGGCGCCACGGCTCCAGGACACCCAGTTGCGGCACGAGGTAGAGGCTGTTGAACGCGAGCAGGTTTCGCACGACCCCGCCCACACCGGGGATCAGACCGATGACGTAGGCGAGTCCGGTGACGGCGATGATGCCCAGCGTCATCTGCGGTCTGCCGGACGCGACCACCGACACGGGACGCGATGCCCAGCGACGCTGGGCCTTCTTCTGAGCAGGGGTTTGCGAGGCGCGCTGCTGCGCCATGCACTCGGGGCAGATGACGCCGACGGCGGCGGGTGTACGACACTCCGAGCACACGGTGCGCATGCACCGCTGACACAGCACGAAGCTCTGCCGGTCGGGATGCCGATAACAGAAGTTGTCGCTGTTACGACGGAACTCGTCAGTTGTGGACACCCGCCGCCGCCTGGAAGGTCAGACCGAGACGACGTCGACCGACTGGAGCACGACGGGCTCGATCGGGCGGTCGCCCGCAGCGGTGGGAACGGCGGCGATCTTGTCGACGACGGCCTTCGAGGCCTCGTCGGCCACCTCACCGAAGATGGTGTGCTTGCCCTGGAGCCACGGAGTCGGGTCGGTCGTGATGAAGAACTGCGATCCGTTGGTGCCCTCGGGCTGGCCGGTGATGGCGTTGCGGCGCAGACCGGCGTTGGCCATGGCGAGCTTGTAGGGCTGGGTGAAGTCCAGCTCGGGGCTGATCTCGTCGTTGAAGTTGTAGCCGGGTCCACCGATGCCCTGACCGAGCGGGTCGCCGCCCTGGATCATGAAGTTGGGGATGATCCGGTGGAAGATGACGTCCTTGTAGAGAGGGCCCTCGCCCTTGGCGCCCGTCGCCGGGTTCGTCCACTCCTGTGTTCCGTCGGAGAGCCCGACGAAGTTGCGGACGGTACGCGGAGCGTGGTCGCCGAACAGGTTGACGACGATGTCGCCGTGGTTGGTGTGCAGGGTCGCTACGGCGGTGTGGTTGGCCATGGGTACATTCTCTCAGAGTTATCTGCAAGGGTCGGCGGTGCCGGCGACCCGTTCTGGCAAGATGAACGAACGTACATCCCATCGACAGGGAGGATGAGCCGTGGGCCTCAGCCGCAAGAGCAAGAAGGAACTGCGCAAGCTCCAGAAGCACGCCGCAAAGGTGTGGGAGTCGCAGCAGGTGCTGCTGGGCGAGAGCGGGAAGGTCGCTCGAGAAGCCGGCCACCAGCTCGGTCGCTTCAGCCGCGAAGATCTCGTCCCCGCCGTGCAGGACGGGTACAACAAGTACGCCGCTCCGTACGTCGACAAGAGCGTGAAGTACAGCAATCGCTTCCTCAGCCACAAGGTCGTTCCCGCGGCCGGTGCCGTCGTCGGCGGAGCGATGTCGGTGTGGGACGCCGCGGGTGACACCCGTGACCGCCTCGCGAAGGGCCGTGGTTTCGAGCTCGACACGCACAAGTACGCCAAGCGCGCCGAGAAGTACGGCAAGCAGGCGTCGAAGCGTCTCGCCAAGAAGCTTCCCTCGCAGCACGACGGCATCGGTGCCGGTGGCGTCATCGCCATCATCCTCGGTGTCGTCGCCGCCGCGGGCGTCGCCTACGCCGCGTGGCAGACGCTGCGCGCTGACGATGAGCTGTGGGTGGCGGACGACCCGCTGCGCGCACCCGACGCGTGAGCGATCCCACCATCAGAGTCCGAGAGGCCGCGCGAGAGCGCGGCCTCTCGGTCGATGTGCGTGAGCGTCCGGCGGCGTCGAGCCTCGACGAGGCGGCCGAGCTGCTCGGCATCCCCTCTGCATCCATTGTGAAGACGCTGGTCGTCAAGCGGTCCGACGACACGTACCTGTTCGCTCTCGTACCCGGTGACCGTGCCATCTCTTGGCCGAAGCTGCGTGCGGTGGTCGGGGTCAACAAGCTGCGCCTCCCGGAGCCCGAGCTGGCCCTCGCCGCCACCGGCTACGAGCGAGGCACCATCGTCCCCATCGGCAGCACGACCGACTGGCCGGTCTTCGCCGACGAACGCATCATGGGCACGCGCATCGCCATGGGGGCCGGAGCGCACGGTTACAGCGTGTTCGTCGAGGCCGATGAGCTCATCGCCTCTTACGGCGCAACCGTCGCCGACATCACGGCGGAGCGCGCCTGACGCTCAGGAGCCGAGGAGGCCTGCCATCCGCAGGGCTACGTCGACGAGCTGAACACGTCGAAGCTTTCGCGTGGCCGCGAGGGTGAACCACTCGGCCCTGTCGGTCGATCCGTCGGTCTCGAATCTCAGCCGGCCGCCCACGACGCGCGCGCGGTAGACGATCCGCAACGCGTGCAGCGGACCCGTTGCTCCGCCCGCGAGCCGGGCTTCGGCCGGGATCACCCGAGAATGGATGCCGAGCAGGTCGTCGACGACGACGCGGAACCCCGTTTCTTCGCGCACTTCGCGGCGCACCGCGTGGGCGGGGTCTTCGCCGTCCTCGAGGCCCCCGCCGGGAAGGGTCCACGCCCCTCGCCGGCCGTCTATCCAGTGGGCGAGCAGCACACGGTCGTCGGCGTCGGTGACGACGGCGTACGCGGCCACGCGCATGTCCATGACCAGACTCTAGCGAGGGTGCTCACCCGCGTGTCGGAGTTGACGGTGAGGGACCGGTACCCGCCACGATGGTGCCATGCATACAGCGCTCTCGACGACGACGCCGGATGTCTCGCGCCGCGATCTGACTCTGGATCTCGCCCGCGTCACGGCCGTGTGCTTCGTGGTCATCGTGCACTTGCTGCAGGTCGGGGTGGGGTGGGGCCCCGACGGCTCCCTCGTCACCTCACGGCCCGCAGAGATGCAGCCCTGGTTCGATACCGCGACCTGGTTCGGACAGATCATGCCGCTCTTCTTCGTCGTCGGCGGATTCGCGTCCGCGGCGGGGTGGGCGACGTGGACGACCCGCGGCGGTGATGCCCTCGGCTTCGTGCGTTCGCGGACGCTGCGGCTGGCGCAACCGGCTCTGCCCCTGTTCCTCTTCGTCGCGGTCGTCCTGGTCGCCGCCACCGCCATCGGGGTCGATCCGTCGCTGGTCGCCGCCGCCGTCGTCGGAGTCGGGATGCCGCTGTGGTTCCTGGCCGCATACCTGTTGTGCCAGGCGGTGGTCCCCCTCGCCGCTCAGTGGCATGCGCGGGCCCCTCGGGGAACCCTCGCGGTGCTTCTGACCGCGGTCGTGGCGGTGGACGCCCTACGGTTCCTCTCCGGGGTGGAGGAACTGGGCTACCTCAATCTCCTGTTCGTCTGGCCCCTCATCCAGCAGCTGGGATTCTGGTACCGCGACGGGTGGTTCGATCGCCGCTCGGCGGTATCTCTCCTCGCCCTCGCGACCGCCTGCTACCTCGTGGTCGGCGCCGTGGTCGTGTGGGGGCCCTACTCCGACAACATGCTGGCGAATCTCAACCCGCCCACTCTTCCCCTCGTGCTGTTCGGTCTCGCTCAGGCGTGTCTGCTGCGTCTGGCGAAGCCCGCGCTCACCGCGCTCATGCGCACGCGCCTCGCGCAGGGGGTGGTGTTCGCGGTCGGATCCCGCCTGATGACGGTGTACCTGTGGCACCTGCCCGTCATCCTCATCATCTCGGGGATCGCCCTGCTCATCCCCGGCGCAGCTCCCGCACCCGCGAGTCCGCAGTGGTGGGCGACGCGCCCCCTGGTCTTCCTGGCGACGGCGATCGTGCTCGGGTTGCTCTCGTTGATCCTGATCCGATTCGAGGCGCTGGGCGACCTTCCGCCGGCACCGGGATCGGTCATCCTGGCGATCGCGTGGTTCTGCGCATTCCTCCCGCCCTTCGCCGTGACGCTGCAGGGGATGAACACGGTCCTCGCGGTCGGCGGAGCGGTCCTGTACACGGCATCCGTCGTTCTGCTCCGAAGAGGGCGGCGACGACGAGCTTCGTGAGAGCGACGCCGGAATAGAAGAAGAGCCGGTCCCGATGGACCGGCTCTTCTTTCTCGATTGTGGAGCCTAGGAGATTCGAACTCCTGACATCCTGCTTGCAAAGCAGGCGCTCTACCAGCTGAGCTAAGGCCCCGCGAGGGAAGGGGTGGGGCTACCAGGACTTGAACCTGGGACCTCTTCATTATCAGTGAAGCGCTCTAACCGCCTGAGCTATAGCCCCGTCTCGCTGACGTGATGTCAACCTCGAAGACTTTACCGGACTCGCGAGGTTTTGACGAATCGACGTCAGTTCGAGGTGAACCCGACGAGAAGGCCGCCGGTGACCTTGACCGCCAGGTTGTAGATGCCCGCCATCACGGCGCCCAGCACCGTGACGATGACGAGGTTCAAGATGGCGATGATGGCCGCGAACGCCATCACCTGGGGAAGGCCGACGTACTGGGAGAGGGTCGCACCGCCGTCGGTGAAGCTGGTGAAGAACTCATCGAGCTTCGTCAGCAGTGTCGCCGAGACGACAAGGTAGATCAGGAAGTACGAGACCACCGTGACGATGGCCAGGGCGACCGCCGCCAGGAACGACAGCTTCACCGCCGACCAGAAGTCGATGTACACCAGGCGCAGTCGGACCTGCTTGGCGGGGGTCTTGTGAGTCGACTTCTTGGCGAGCTTGTCGGCTACCGTGCTCATGCGTCAGTACTTTCCTCGGGGGTCTCGGAGGAGGAGGCGTCGGCCTCGTCCGCGGGAGAAGCGGCGGGCTCCGTGGTCGTCTCCGTCGTCTCGGTCAGGTTCCGCTCTGCGTTTCGGGCGATGGCGATGATCCTGTCATCACCTCCGGCTCGTGCGAACACGACACCCATGGTGTCGCGCCCCTTGGCGGGGACCTCGGCCACGGCAGAGCGTACCACCTTGCCGCTGGCAAGAACCACGAGGACCTCGTCGCCCTCCGACACCATCATTCCGCCCGCGAGAACGCCGCGATCATCGGTCAGACGAGCCACCTTGATGCCCAGACCACCGCGGTTCTGCATGCGGTACTCGGTGACCGCGGTGCGCTTGGCGTATCCGCCCTCGGTCACGACGAAGACGAATTCGTCGTCCTTCGCCACCGATGCCGAGAGCAGGCTGTCCCCCTCGCGGAAGTCCATACCCTTCACGCCTGAGGTCGACCGACCCATCGGTCGCAGCGCGCTGTCGGTGGCGGAGAACCGCAGCGACTGTCCGAGGCGGCTGATGAGCAGGATGTCATCGCCCTCGTCGACCAACATGGCGCTGACCAGCTCGTCCGCACCGCCCTGTTCCGCCTCGTCGCCCTCTTCCGCGACCTGGCCGCGGAGCTTGATGGCGATCACACCGCCCTGTCGGTTGGTGTCGTACTCGTCGAGGCGGGTCTTCTTGACGAGACCGTTGCGGGTCGCGAGCACGAGGTACGTCGCGACGTTGTAGTCGCGGATGTCGAGGATCTGCGCGATCTCCTCATCGGGCTGAAGGGCGAGGAGGTTCGCGACGTGCTGACCCTTGGCATCCCGACCGGCCTCGGGGACCTCGTAGGCCTTCGAGCGGTACACGCGACCCTTGTTCGTGAAGAACAACAGCCAGTGGTGCGTCGTGGTGACGAAGAAGTGCTCGACCACGTCGTCTGCGCGCAGCTGCGCGCCCTTCACACCCTTGCCGCCGCGATGCTGCGAGCGGTAGTTGTCGCTGCGTGTGCGCTTGATGTAGCCGTCGCGGGTGACCGTGACGACCATCTCTTCTTCGGCGATGAGGTCTTCGATCGAGACGTCGCCGTCGAATCCGTGCAGGATCTCGGTGCGACGGTCGTCGCCGAAGCGATCGGTGATCGCCGTGAGCTCGTCGCGGATGATGGTGCGCTGACGGGCGGGGGTGGCGAGGATGTCGTTGTAGTCCGCGATCCGCGCCTCGAGCTCGGTGGCCTCGTCGACGATCTTCTGACGCTCGAGGGCCGCGAGTCGACGCAGCTGCATGTCGAGGATGGCCTGCGCCTGGATGTCGTCGATGTCGAGAAGCTTCTGCAGGCCCTCGTTGGCATCCTGAGCCGTCGGCGACCGACGGATGAGCGCGATGACGTCGTCGAGCGCGTCGAGCGCCTTCAGATAGCCGCGCAGGATGTGCATGCGCTCCTCGGCCTTGCGGAGGCGGTACTGCGTGCGACGCACGATGACCTCGACCTGGTGGTCGATCCACAGGCTGATGAAGCCGTCGAGAGACAGGGTGCGGGGCACGCCGTCGACGATCGCGAGCATGTTCGCGCCGAAGTTCTCCTGCAGCTGCGTGTGCTTGTACAGGTTGTTCAGCACGACCTTGGCGACGGCGTCGCGCTTGAGCACGACGACCAAGCGCTGACCGGTGCGCCCCGAGCTCTCGTCGCGGATGTCGGCGACGCCCGTGATCTTGCCCTCGCGAGCGAGGTCGCCGATCTTGACGGCGACGTTGTCGGGGTTCACCTGGTAGGGCAGCTCGGTGATCACGAGGCACGTGCGGCCCTGGATCTCCTCGATGTTGACGACGGCCCGCATCGTGATCGAGCCTCGGCCGGTGCGGTACGCGTCCTTGATGCCGCGGGTGCCGAGGATCTGCGCACGCGTCGGGAAGTCGGGGCCGGGAATGCGCTCCATCAGCGCTTCGAGCAGCTCCTCGCGCGTGGCATCCGGGTTCTCGAGGGCCCAGAGGGCACCGGACGAGACCTCGCGCAGGTTGTGCGGGGGGATGTTCGTGGCCATGCCGACCGCGATGCCGACCGAACCGTTGACGAGCAGGTTCGGGAAGCGCGCGGGAAGGACCGTCGGTTCCTGGGTCTGACCGTCGTAGTTGTCCTGGAAGTCGACGGTCTCTTCTTCGATGTCGCGCACCATCTCGAGCGCGAGAGGAGCCATCTTGGTCTCGGTGTATCGGGGCGCGGCCGCACCCTGGTTGCCGGGCGAACCGAAGTTGCCCTGACCGAGAGCGAGGGGGTAGCGCAGAGACCACGGCTGCACGAGGCGCACGAGGGCGTCGTAGATGGGGGCGTCACCGTGCGGGTGGTAGTGACCCATCACCTCGCCGACCACACGGGCGCACTTCGAGAACGACTTGTCGGGACGGAAACCGCCGTCGTACATGCCGTAGATCACACGGCGGTGCACGGGCTTGAGGCCGTCACGCACATCGGGCAGAGCGCGCCCGACGATGACGCTCATCGCGTAGTCGAGATAACTCCGCTGCATCTCGAGTTGGAGGTCGACCTGGTCGATCTTCCCGTGGTCGTGCGCCGGCTCGCCGCGGACGTCGTCGGATTCGGGCGTGATGTCGTCAGCCATGTCTTCTCAGTTCCGTGATGAATGCGTCGTGCGAGATCAGATGTCGAGGAAGCGGACGTCTTTGGCGTTGCGCTGGATGAAGCTGCGTCGCGACTCGACGTCCTCGCCCATGAGCACCGAGAAGATCTCGTCGGCTGCGGCGGCGTCGTCGATCGTGACCTGCTTCAGCGTGCGCGTCTGCGGGTCCATCGTGGTCTCCCACAGCTCGTGATCGTTCATCTCGCCGAGACCCTTGTAGCGCTGGATGCCGTTGTCCTTGGGGATGCGGCGACCGGAGGCCTGTCCGTCGATCAGCATCGCGTCGCGCTCTCGGTCGCTGTACGCGTACTCGTGGGGGTGGTTCGACCACTTCAGTCGGTACAGCGGCGGCTGAGCGAGGTAGACGTAGCCGGCCTCGATGAGCCCGCGCATGTAGCGGAACAACAACGTGAGCAACAGCGTCGTGATGTGCTGACCGTCGACGTCGGCATCGGCCATCAACACGATCTTGTGATACCGCGCCTTGGCCATGTCGAAGTCTTCGCCGATGCCCGTACCGAAGGCCTGGATCATCGCCTGAACTTCCTTGTTGCCCAGGGCGCGGTCGAGACGCGCGCGCTCGACGTTCAGGATCTTGCCGCGCAGCGCCAGGATCGCCTGCGTGTGCGGATCGCGACCCTGCACCGCGGAGCCACCGGCCGAGTCACCCTCGACGAGGAAGATCTCGCTGATCGAGGGATCCTTCGAGGTGCAGTCCTTCAGCTTGTCGGGCATCGCGGCCGACTCGAACACGCTCTTACGGCGAGCGGTCTCGCGTGCCTTGCGCGCGGCGAGGCGCGCGGTCGCGGCGTCGATCGCCTTGCGGATGATGTTCTTGGCCTGACCCGGATTGCGGTCGAACCAATCGCCGAGCTTGTCGCCCACGACCTTCTGCACGTAAGCGCGCGCCTCGGTGTTGCCGAGTTTGGTCTTGGTCTGACCCTCGAACTGCGGTTCCGACAGCTTGACCGAGATGACCGCGGTGAGACCCTCGCGGATGTCGTCGCCGGTGAGGTTGTCGTCCTTCTCTTTGAGGAGGTTGTTCGCGCGGGCGTAACGGTTCACGAGCGTCGTCAGCGCGGCGCGGAAACCCTCTTCGTGAGTGCCGCCCTCGTGGGTGTTGATCGTGTTCGCGTAGGTGAAGACGTTCTCGGTGTACGCGGTCGTCCACTGCATCGCGAGCTCGAGGGCGATCTTTCGATCGGTGTCCTCGGACTCGACCTCGATGATCTCGTCGTTGACCACGTCGGCCTTGCGCACGCGGTTGAGGTGCTCGACGTAGTCGACGAGCCCACGCTCGTAGAGGAACGTGTCGTGACGGGCTTCGGTGACCTCTTCGCCCGGTTCGCCCTCCGTGATGACGGACTGCGGACGCTCGTCGCGCAGGCTGATGCGCAGGCCCTTGTTGAGGAAGGCCATCTGCTGGAAGCGCGTGCGCAGGGTGTCGTAGTCGAAGTCGATGGTGTCGAAGATCGTGGCATCCGGCCAGAAGGTGATCGTCGTTCCCGTCTCGTCGCTCTCTTCGTCCTTCGAGAGCGGAGCGAGCGGCACACCGCCGTCGCGGAACGACTGACGCCACACGTGCCCCTGGCGCCGGACCTCGACCTCGAGGCGCGTGGAGAGGGCGTTCACGACCGACGAGCCGACACCGTGCAGACCGCCCGAGACGGCGTAGCCGCCCCCGCCGAACTTTCCGCCGGCGTGCAGCACGGTGAGCACGACCTCGACGGTGGACTTGCCCTCGGTGCGGTGCATGTCGACCGGGATGCCGCGGCCGTTGTCGACCACGCGCACGGCGCCGTCACCGAGGATCGTGACCTGGATCGTGTCGCAGTAGCCGGCCAGCGCCTCATCGACGGAGTTGTCGACGATCTCTTGCACGAGGTGGTGCAGACCGCGCTCACCCGTGGAGCCGATGTACATACCGGGACGCTTGCGAACGGCCTCGAGGCCCTCGAGCACCTGGATGGCGTCCGCCCCGTACTCGTTGGGAACCTTCTTCGCCGCGGCGGGGACTTCGGGTTCCTCGGAAACGCTGTCGGGGTTTTCGGACGTCATAGGTACGCGCGCTCCAGATCGATTCGTCGGAACTCCCATCCTATCGCGGAAGGGCTCTCGAAATGGCTTGTACGCCCCTACGCGGGGATAAATCGCGTCGAGCCGGGATCGACCATGACTCAGCCGTAGGTATCGCGCGGACCGCGGCCTGGAACGGCTCTGGGCCCCCATTTCCACGAGGGGACGTCCGGGCCTACGAACCGGATCGCCTCGACACCGGCCTCGGGGAAGCGCCGGAGGATCTCCGACAGGATCTGCGCGCGCATGAACTGCAACTGCTTGGCCCACGCCGTCGAATCGGCCTGAACGGTGAGCGTTCCGTTCTCGAGGGCCACCGGGCGCGTGTGCGCCGCGGTGTCGGCTCCGGCTACCTGATCCCACGTGCGCACGAGGTCCTCGCGCGAGAGTTGGGGCTCCCACCCCGCCGACTGGGTCAGCGCCGAGATCACATCGCCCAGACCGCGCGGGTCGCGGCCCGGGCTGAAGGGAGCGTTCTCGCCGTCGTCCGCCCGACGACGACGCTTCTTCTTGCGGTACGGAGAGGGCTCGAGCCCACGAAGCCGCAAGTAGGTCGACATCGTTTCGGGGATCTCGGCGTCGTCACTCACCGCGGGGCTCCTCGATGCGGCCCGCCTCGACGCGGACGACGTGTGCCCGCAGGACATCGGGCACATCTTCTTCGACGGCCGAGGTGACGATGACCTGCTCGTAGCCACCGGCCAGCTCGGCCAGTCGGGTGCGGCGGCCGGCGTCGAGCTCGGCGAACACGTCGTCGAGGATGAGAACCGGGTCGCCCAGACGCGACTCGGCGCGGAGGAGTTCGGCGGATGCCAGGCGCAGAGCGAGCGCGACCGACCACGACTCCCCGTGCGAGGCATAGCCCTTGACCGGCAGACCCCGAACGCGCAGCACCAGATCGTCGCGGTGCGGGCCCACGAGGGTCAGACCGCGCTCGAGCTCGGCCGAACGCTTCGCCGCGAGGGCTGCCCGGAACTGATCGGCCAGGGGCTCGCTCGATCGCGCGCCGTCGACGGCATCCCCCTCTTCGGGGTCGCCGCCGCCCACGGAGAGCGCCCACGACAGCCGCGGTTCGTGGTCGGCGCCGGCGATCGCTGCATAGGCCGTGGCCACGGGATCGGAGAGGTCGGATGCCAGCGCGCTTCGCGCCTCGATCACCTCGGTGCCCAGGGTGACGAGCTTGTCGTCCCAGACGTCGAGAGTGCTCAGCGCCTCGCCGCGGAGTCCCCGAGCGCGCGCCGACTTCAACAGGGCGCTGCGCTGGCGGAGCACGCGATCGTAGTCGCCGAGCACTCCGGCCATGCGCGGGGTGCGCTGGACGATGAGCTGATCGGCGAACCGGCGGCGGGCGGAGGGGTCGCCTCGCACGATCTGCAGGTCTTCGGGGGCGAAGAGGACCACCTGTGCGTACCGGGGGAGCTCGGAAGTGCGGACGTTGACGCCGTTGACGCGGGCCTTGTTCGTGCCCTGGCGGTTCAGCTGCAGCTCGAGCAGGACGCTGCGCTCACCGTGGGCGAGCCGGGCGCGGACGATCGCGGCATCCGTCCCGTCTTTCACGAGAGGGGCGTCGTTGGAGACGCGGTGCGAGCCGAGAGTCGCAAGATACGCCACCGCCTCGACCAGGTTCGTCTTGCCTTGGCCGTTGCGGCCGACGAACACGTTGGCCCCCGGGGAGAGCATGACATCGGCTTCCGCGTAATTGCGGAAGTCCTTCAGTCCGAGCTGCTCCACGATCACCGAGTCAGACTACCCGCCGCCTCCGACACGGCAGCGTGGGTTGCCGCTCAGCGCAACAGCAGGTTGGGCTGCAGGAGGTACTTGAACGTCCCCTCGCCGCCCTTCTCGACCGACGTCTGCGGGGTGACCAGCACGGGGCTGAGCTTGTTCGCGTTGTCGCTCGAGGTGAAGGTGATGCGCGTGAACTCGCTGCGGACGGCACCGAGAGATTCGATGAGATACTGCGGATTCAGGCCGAGAGTGACCTCGTCGCCCACGAGCGTCGCGTCGACCGACTCGGTCGCGCGCGCCTGCTCGGTACCGGCCGCGTCCATCGAGACGCCGTCGGGGCCGAAGGTGAAACGCAGCGGTGCGGAGCGATCGAGCACGAGGGCCACGCGACGGACCGCTTCGACGAGCTCGGCGGTGTTGACCACGCTGTGGTGTTCGGTCTGCGCGGGGAAGAGCCGGCGCACGGGCGGGAAGTTGCCCTTGATGAGCAACGACGTGACGGTCTTGTTGCCCGACGAGAAAGCGATGATCTCGCGGTCGCCCGAGCCCGAGAAGGCGATGGAGATGTCGCCGCTGTGAGCGAAGGTCTTGCCGACTTCCTGCAGCGTACGCGCGGGCACGAGAGCGGAAGTGGTCTCATCGGATGCCACGGCTCCGCCATCCCACGGGATCTCGCGGAGCGCGACGCGGTAGCGGTCGGTTGCGACCAGGCTCAAGCGGGTGCCGGAGACCTCGAGCTGCACGCCGGTGAGGACGGGGGTCACGTCGTCGCGCGAGGCCGCGAACGCGACCTGTGCGATCGCCGTGGCGAACTCGTCCGCGGGAACGAGACCGGACTCGCCCGTGACCTCGGGGATGGCCGGGTACTCCTGCACGGGCATGGAGGCGAGGGTGAAGCGCGCGGAGCCGCAGGTCAGCAGGATGCCACCGTCGTCGTCGACCGTGATCTGGATCGGAGCGTTGGGCAGACGGCTCGCAATGTCGCTGAGGAGTCGGCCGTGCACCAGGATCGTGCCGGGCTCGTCGACGGTCGCCTCGATCGTCGTGCGCGCCGAAGCCTCGTAATCGAAGGCGGCCAGGGTCAGTCCCTGTTCGTTGGCCTCGATGAGCACACCGGCCAGGATCGGCTGCGGGTTTCGCTGGGGCAGGAGCTTGACCACGAACGAGACGGCTTCGCTGAACACATCGCGATTGACGTGGAACTTCACGGGTGCTCCCTTGACGGCGGGTATGGCTTACCCATGCTAGTGCCCCCTTGCGGTGACGCCCGCCGAGCGACGTCCCCACGGCAAGGTCATCGAATCTCTCTTAACAAAGAACTTGGATCTTCATCTTGTTAACAGCTGTGGAGAGTGTGGATAACTCGCGACACGCTTGTTAACAGCAGGGAACCAGGGGTCTGTTAACTGTGGACGAGCTGCGGAGAGCCTGTCGAGTTAACACCGGTCGTCGCGACGACCGCCTCCTGCTCCTCCACAGCGTTAACGCCTCAGTGCACAGATCATCCCGAGGAAAATCGAGTTATCCACAGGTTTTCCACACTGTGTAGAACCACCCCGGAAACACCCCGTGAGAGACGCTCCACGCCCGGCCAGGGGCAGAAAAAGCGAAGGGGCCCGAGCCACCGGTGGTGGTCGGGCCCCTTCGGGAGACAGGCGCTCAGCGCATGCGGCCGAGCTGGCTGGTGATCTCCGAAACCTGATTGAAGATCGATCGACGCTCCTTCATGAGGTCGCTGATCTTCTTGTACGCGTACATCACGGTCGTGTGATCGCGGTTTCCGAACAGTTGCCCGATCTTGGGGAGCGAGAGGCTCGTGCGCTCACGGCAGAGGTACATCGCGATCTGACGCGCGGTGGCCACCGCCTGCGAGCGGCTCGAACCGTAGAGGTCGTCGACCGACAGCTTGAAGTACTGCGCGGTCGCCGTGATGATGTCCGTCGGCGAGATCACGTTCGCGTCGTCCTGGTCGATGATGTCGCGAAGGACCGTCTGGGCGAGCGACATGTCGAGCGTCGAGCGATTCAGACTGGCGAACGCGGAGACACGGATGAGGGCGCCCTCGAGCTCGCGGATGTTCGACGAGACGACCGTGGCGATGTATTCGAGCACGTCGTCGGGAATGAGAAGTCGTTCGCTCTGCGCCTTCTTACGGAGGATCGCGATGCGCGTCTCGAGGTCGGGCGCCTGGACGTCGGTGATCAGACCCCACTCGAAGCGGCTGCGCATGCGGTCTTCGAAGCCGGTCAGCTGTTTCGGCGGCAGGTCGCTCGTGATGACCACCTGCTTGTCGTGGTCGTGCAGCGTGTTGAACGTGTGGAAGAAGGCTTCCTGCGTCTCGGCGCGACCCTGCAGGAACTGGATGTCGTCGATCAGCAGGATGTCGACGTCGCGATAGCGCGCCTGGAAAGCCGAGCCCCGGTTGTTGGCGATCGAGTTGATGAAGTCATTCGTGAACTCTTCGCTCGAGACGTAGCGGACCCGGATGCCGGCGTACATGCTCGCGGCGTAGTCGCCGATCGCATGCAGGAGGTGGGTCTTGCCGAGCCCCGAGTCGCCGTAGATGAAGAGGGGGTTGTACGCCTTGGCCGGCGCTTCGGCGACAGCGACCGCCGCGGCGTGCGCGAAACGGTTGGACTGCCCGATGACGAAGTTGTCGAAGGTGTACTTCGGGTTGAGGCGGGTGTCGTTCCGTGACGCCGGGACGATCGGCTCGGGAGCCTGCTCGTTGATGGTCGAGAGCGCGGGTGCCGCCTGCGGCCGCTCTTCCCGCGGAGCGGCGGAGGAGCTGCGCTGCGTCTCGATCACATCGGGGTTCACGACGACGCGGAACGTGCCGATCTGAGGATCTTCTCCCTGCACGTGGGCGAGTGCCTCGAGGATCGGCGTGCGCATGCGCTTGTTGAACTGGGCTGCCGTGAGGTCGTTCGGCACGTCGAGATAGAGGGTGCCCCCCATGACGCCCTGCGGAACGGCGAGGTTCAGGAAGCCGTGCAGCTGCGGGGTGACGCGGTCGTCGGTGAGAAGCTGGTCCAACACGGATGACCAGACGGGTACATCCGGTGCTTCGTGCAGAGACATAGCCCCTCCGGGGTCTTGACGCGACGGGTGATCGACGTGTCGCGTCGAACCTGTGGATAACTTCCGGGGCCACGCTAGTTCGAGGCCCTGTCGGAGCAAAATCCACTGTAGGACGCGGCCGCGTGTCTTTTCCACGCTTGTGTACAACGCCTGGGGATAATGGGCGGTCGCGTTCTCGGTTTGAGTTAACGCCGCGCTCGACGTAGCCTTAGTCGGTTGACTTATGCCTATACGGCAGTCCCGACCCCCGTCCCCGGCAGAAGAGCATCGGGCGACATCACCTCCGGAGTGACCCATGAGCAAGCGCACCTTCCAGCCCAACAACCGCCGCCGCGCCAAGAAGCACGGCTTCCGCGCCCGCATGCGTACGCGTGCCGGCCGTGGCATCCTGGCCGCACGTCGCGCCAAGGGCCGCACCGAGCTCTCGGCCTGACGGACCCGGTGCTCGCGAAGCCGAACCGACTCACCCGCGGATCGGACTACAAAGCCACGGTCCGACGGGGCACTCGCTGTGCCGGAGCGCACACCGTGACCTACGTCGGAACCTCGGCTGAGACCGATTCGCCCCGGTTCGGCTTCATCGTGAGTCGACAGGTCGGCTCCGCAGTCACCCGCAACACCATTCGCCGCCGCCTCAAGGCGGTGTGCGCCGAGGCGCTCCCGTCTGTTCGCGGGGGCGCCTCGATTGTCATCCGTGCGCTGCCCTCGGCCGCGACCGTCGACTATCCGACGCTCCGCGCCGAAGTGGTGCGATGCCTCGAACGAAAAGCATCGGTATGAGTGCCTCGACTCTCCCGACCTCGTCCACGGGGGCCGGTCGGCTCACGGCCGACGGTGTCATGGCATCCATCCCGCTCCTCCCCCGCAATGCGGGGCTGGCGCTGTTGCACGCGTATCGAGCGACGATCTCGCACGTCTACGGCGACGTGTGCAAGTACTACCCGTCCTGCTCCGCCTATTCGGTGGGTGCCGTGCAGCAGCATGGACTCGTGAAGGGCATCGCGTTCACCGCGGCCCGTCTCGCACGCTGTCATCCCTGGGCTCAGGGTGGCATCGACGACGTCCGTCCTCATCGGGCCTTCCGCCACGAACTCACTCGGCACGGATTCGTCGTGCCCTCCCGAAAGGACTGATCGTGCAATTCGATCTCATTGGGACCATCCTCTGGCCACTGAAATGGGTGGTCGAACTCGTGCTGGTGGGGTGGCACGCCCTTTTCACCGCGTTGGGCATGGCTCCCGCGGCCGGCCTCACCTGGGTTCTGTCGATCGTGGGCCTCGTGCTCATCGTGCGCGCCGCACTGATCCCGCTGTTCGTGAAGCAGATCAAGAGCCAGCGCAAGATGATGGAGATCGCTCCCGAGCTGCGCAAGGTGCAGGAGAAGTACAAGGGCAAGCGCGACCAGCTGTCCCGCGAGGCGATGAGCCGCGAGACCATGGCGCTGTACAAGAAGCACGGGACGACGCCGGTTTCGAGCTGCCTGCCCCTGCTCGTGCAGATGCCGATCTTCTTCGCGCTGTTCAGCGTGCTGAACGACGTGTCGAAGCACGCCGCGAGCGGTATCGGCGGTGTGGGTCTGCTGACTCCCGAACTCACGACCGAGTTCTACGACGCGCGCCTGTTCGATGTGGCATCCATGCACGTCAACCTGGTCACCGCATGGGGGCAGGCCGATGGCCAGGTCACCGTCGCGATTCTGCTGACGCTCGTCGTGCTCATGATCGGCTCGCAGTTCTTCACGCAGCTGCAGATCATCTCGAAGAACCTGTCGCCCGAGGCCAAGACCGGTCAGGCGTACCAGATGCAGAAGATCATGCTCTACATCCTGCCGCTGGCGTTCATCTTCTCGGGTGTGTTCTTCCCGCTCGGTGTCGTCATCTACTGGTTCGTGAGCAACCTGTGGACGATGGTTCAGCAGTTCGTGGTCATCCGCGAGATGCCGACTCCCGGTTCCGACGCCGCGAAGGCTCGCGAGGAGCGCCTGGCGCGCAAGGGCAAGGCCATCGATTCGTCGGGCAAGGTCGTTCCCATCGAGAAGTACCGCGCTGAGCAGCAGCGACTGCTCGAAGAGACCGAGAAGGCTCGTGCGGCCCAGCCGAAGCGCCAGCAGCCGGTGGGCAAGCAGCGCGCGAAGAAGCAGCAGTCCACGAAGAACACCGGCGCCGCGGGTGGATCCGCTGGCAACGCCGGTTCCGCACCCGCCTCCTGAGAACCGGAGATCACGATGACGACGTCCGATCAGATCGCACCCGAGCAGACTGCCGCCACCGAGGAACAGCTCGAGCAGGAAGGCGACATCGCCGCCGACTACCTCGAGGGCCTTCTCGATATCGCCGATATCGACGGTGACCTCGCCATGGACGTGCGCGCAGGACGCGCCTACGTCTCTGTCGAGGCCGAGGATGCGGCGGCTCTGTCGACCCTCTCGCACCCCGACACGGTGCAGGCTCTTCAGGAGCTCACGCGTCTCGCGGTGCAGAACGCGACGGGCCGGTTCTCACGGCTCATCCTGGATATCGGTGGATCCCGGGAAGCGCGCCAGCGTCAGCTCGAGAACCTCGTCGATCGGGCGATCGCTCGTCTCGATGAGGGTGCGTCTCAGGCATCGCTCCCGGCGATGTCGAGCTACGAGCGCAAGCTGGTGCACGACATCGCGGCCGATCGCGGTTTCTCGTCCGAGTCCTTCGGTGAGGGCGCCGATCGTCACACCGTGCTCCGCCGCGGCTGAGCCTCAGGATGCCGGAACAGCTCGAAAGCGAGCCGAGTGCTGCATCGACGCTCTTCGGTGTGAATCTCGAGAAGGCTCGTCGCTTCACCGAGAATCTCGCGGTCCACGGCGAGGAACGTGGGCTCATCGGCCCGCTCGAGGTGCCGCGACTGTGGACGCGTCACATTCTGAACAGCGCTATCGCGGCGCCGTTCTTCGAGGGTCGCGCCGTCGACGTGGGCTCTGGTGCCGGCCTGCCCGGGCTCGTGCTCGCCATCGCCCGACCGGACGTCGAGTGGACGCTCATCGAGCCCATGGAGCGCCGTACGGCGTGGTTGTCGGAGCAGGTGGCCGAGCTCGAATTGGAGAACGTCACCGTCGCGCGTATGCG
>JAKOMY010000050.1 GCA_022702225.1 Microbacteriaceae bacterium
GAAGTACACGTCGACCAGGGCCTCGTCTCGAGCCGCAACCCCGACGACCTGCCCGCGTTCACCGCGAAGCTCGTCGAAGAGGTCGCAGAGGGCACGCACTCGCGACAGACTGCCTGACCCCTTTGTCGGCGAGGGCCCCGGACATCGTTCCGGGGCCTTCGCTCGTTCCCGGCCTGCCACACGGCGGCCGAGAGGACTCGCCGAGCGATCACCTCCGCTCCCTCTCGCGCACTCGCCCGCATCCACGAGGGCGGCTCTGCCGCTCAATCGTCGGCCGGCAGCGCCTGACACACGGGGCACCACTGCCCGCCACCTTTGGTACCGGGGATGTCCTCGATCACTCCACCGCAGTCCGGGCACGGCTCACCCGTGCGCCCGTGCACGCGCATCGACGCGACTTTCGCCGCCTTCTGCTCTGCGATCGGCACGCCGCGACGCGCGAGCACCGCAGCGGTGAGGGTGTCGTGCAGAGCATGGTGAAGCCGCGTGACGTCGTCCTCGCTCAGTGCGGCCGCGTGGGCCGTCGGACGCAACCGCGCGGCGAAGAGGATCTCATCGGAGTACGCGTTACCGATCCCCGCGAGAGTCTCCTGCTCCTGCAGCAACGCCTTGAGCTGCTTGCGCCGACGGCCGAGGGCCTCGGAGAGCATCTCGCGCGAGTAGGCCGGGCTGGCGGCATCCGGTCCGAGCTTCGCGACCGAGGGCACCTCGTCGGCCGCGTCGACGACGTGCAACTGCACCGAGAGCCATTCGCCGGCATCGGTGATACCCAGGATCCCGTGCTCGAAGGTCACCCGAGCGATCACGGCCGCAACGGGCGCAGGGTCATCGTTCGGCGCGGACTCGTCCCACGTCGCCCAACCGGCGCGGCCGAAGCCCACCCCCACGTGCACGCCGCCGAGATCGAGGTCGATGTGCTTGCCGTGGCGGGTGATTGCGGTCATCGTCCGGCCCACGATCTCGTCGAGGGGACGCGCACGGGTTTTCAGCGCACGCCCCTCGACGAGCTCGACGCCCGTCACCTGACGACCGGTCAGTCTCTCGCGCAGGAACAGCGCGAGCGCTTCGACCTCGGGAGCCTCAGGCACGGGTCACCGCGATCACGACTCCGCCGACGCCGGGGGCGTGGTCGGGGCCGGGTTCGAGTGCGTCGAGGTGGGCTCGTCCGCCTGTCGAGAGTGCGCGAACGAATCCGCCATGACGCGGCCCTGGATGATCTGCGTCAGGTCGATGCCGGTCGCCGCGCGCACGGCCTCGAACGACGAACGCAGGCCGGTGGCCGACTCCGCCGCGAGATGACCGCTCGCGCCCTCCCCTCCGAGGACGGTGATGTTACCGACCCGGTCGTACCCCTTGGCGAACTCGGCCATCATCGGCACGAGAGCCTCGAGGGCGCGCTGCGCGAGCAGGGCCTCCTGATTGTGAGACAGGGCTTCGGCCTCGGCGCGGATCGCCTCGGCACGGGCTTCACCGGCGAGACGGACGGCCTGGGCGTCGGCCTCCGCGCGCACGCGAACGGCGGCCGCCTCTTGCTCGGCGATCTCGGCACGGGCCTGGGCGGCCTTGATCTGCGCATAGGCCTCGGCGTCGGCATCCTTCTGACGCTGGTACAGGTCGGCGTCGGCGACGCGCGAGACCTCGGACTCCAAGCGGGCCTGGGTGTTCTGCGCCTCTTGCTGCAGAACGGCCTGACGACGCTCGGCGCGCGTGAGGGCCTCGGCCTGCTCGGCCTCGGCGTTGGCCCGACCGACCTCGGCCTTCGCCGCCGCGCTGTTCTTGTCGAGCTTGGTCTGCTCGATCAGGTTCGCCTCGTCGGTGGCGATCTGACGGGCGCGAATCTCGCGGACGGCATTGATACGGGCGACCTCGGCCTCGCGCTTGACGCGCTCGACCTCGGTCGCACCCAGTGCCGAGATGTAGCCGTTGCTGTCAGTGACGCCTTGAATCTGGAAGGAGTCCAGAATCAGCCCCTGCGACGACAGGTCACCCTTGATGCCCTCGGCGATCTGGTCCGAAAGTCGCTGACGATCGCGCATCAGTTCTTCGACGGTCAGCGTCGCGACAACCCCGCGCAAGGCGCCTTCGAGCTGCTCGGTCGTGAACTGCTCGATCGCTTTGTCCTGGGAGGCGAAACGCTCGGCCGCGCGACGCACCTGTTCGGGGTCGGAACCGATCTTCACCAGGGCCACGCCGCTGACGTTGACCGTGACGCCGTTCGACGACTGAGCCGTGGGCTCCATCTTGATCTGACGTGCGCGCAACGAGATCATCTCGCCGCGCTGCGTCAGCGGATTCACGATGGCGCCGCCACCGGTGATGACGGTGATGCGCGAGGACTCCCCGTCGGCCCCCCTCTGCCGCTTTCCGACGATGACCAGCGCTTCGTCGGCCTTGGCGACGCGGTACCACCCGCGTATCAAGCCCGCGACGATCAAGAGGACGACGACGACAACGACGAGTGCGATGACCACGACGATGCCGATCGCCCCCAGAGCAGCAAATTCCATGGTTCTCCTTCGACAGGCGCCGCGAACCGCGGCGCGGGGGAATTCCCTCCAACCTATCCGGGCGCCTTCGGGCGCTGTCCACCCCTTCCGCGCACGATTCTCGTCCCCGGCGGGGTGGGGAGGAGCGTACCGTTGGAGGTGGGCGGCCCGAACCGCCCCAGAAGGGTCCCCCATGAAGATCGTTTCGTCGCAGGACTGGCGAGATGCCATCCGCTTCGATGCTCCCGTGCTCGTCGCCGAGGTCGTTCCCGGCGAAGCCACCCGCTGCGTCGCCTGCGGCACCGATGGTCCGCTGTACGACCGGACCGAGCTGTGGGCGGTCAAGCACCGCCACCCCAAGCACCACGGCGGGTTCGTCCGGTTCTACTGCGAAGAGCACAAGCCCGCCGCTCCCCCGCCGCCGCCCGCCCCGACGATCGAGGCTCGCCGCGCCCGCGCCGCGTCGGCCCCCAAGGAGCGTCGCGCCCCCAGCCTGAAGCCCACCCCGATCACCGATCGCCCCACGCGCGCGATGTGCCCCGACTGCTTCGTCGAGGTCTCGGCCGGTGGCGACTGCGGGATGTGCGGCGCGCAGGTCGTCTGACCGACCGCCCGTACGAACAGAACCGCCCCGGATCGCCCCGGGGCGGTTCTGTCGTTGCGGGGGTCTCAGCGCGCCGAGATCGTCCACCCGGCTTCGTGCGAGGCGCCGGGGTCGAGCGAGACGACACCCGTGTCGAAGTCGTACGCGTCGTCGTTGAACGCGTCGGGCGCGCAGGTCATCGGCTCGACGGCGAGGCCGGCGCGGTGACCCGGCGTCCCCGGGCCGTCCGGCAGGTCGGCCGTGTGGATCTGCACCCACGCGCACTCCCCCGCCCAGCTCATCGCCACACCGCTGCCCGAAGGATCGGTGAGCGTGACGGTCGCGCGACCGTCGGCATCCCGGATCAGCCCCGTGTAGGCGTGGTCGATCTCGACGGCGCCCAGCACCCGCTCCTCGCGGAAGTCGAATCGCTCCGCGTCGGAGGTGACGGATGCCAGCGCCACCGGCGCGAGCCGGTCCGGCGTGACCTCGAGCACGGTGTCGGCCGGCAGGCCGAGCGTCCACTCGTCGAGCATCGCCGGACCCGCGACGAGATACGGGTGGGGTCCGGTGCCCCACGGCGCCGGCGTATCCGACAGGTTCGTGGCGCGAACGGTCTGGGTGAGGCCGCCGGCATCCAATCGGTACGTGGTCGAGACCACCAGCCACCAGGGGTATCCGGCCTGCGCGGTGACGGTCGCGGTGAGCGTCACCGCATCGTCGGACGCCTCGAGCACGTTCCAGTCCACCCACGACAGCAGTCCGTGCAGCGCGTGGCCGCGGTTCGGCTCGGTCAACGGCAGCTGATGCTCGAGACCGTCGAAGTGGTGGATGCCGTCGACCACCCGGTTCGGCCAGGGCGCGAGGGTCGTGCCGCGGTAGGCGGGGCGCAGCTCGTCGGCGTCGAAGGGGACGACGAGGTCGCGGCCCTCGTGCGTGAGAGAACGGAGGGAGGCGCCGACGCTCGCGATCGCGGCTTCGTAGCCGTGGGCGCGCAGAACGACGGGGGTACCCGAGACCACGGTGGGGGTCTCGGTGGGAACGGCAGCGGTCATGTCGCCATTATCCCGGCCGCGGCAGGTGCACCCCGGCATCCCGTGCGTCGATTTCATCCGAACAGACGAAATGCCCCGACCCGCGGGGGTCGAGGCATTTCGGGGAGGGCGACTTACTTGAAGGCGTCCTTGACGTCTTCGCCGGCCTTCTTGACGTGAGCCTTGGTCTGGTCGGCCTGGCCCTCGGCTTCGAGGCGCTCGTTGTCCGTCGCCTTGCCGGTGGCTTCTTTCGCCTTGCCAGCAATGTTCTCCGCGGCGTTCTTGATCTTGTCGTCGAGTCCCATGGTCGGCTCCTCCCGTTGTGGTCTTCGGGTATCTCCCGATGTGCGTCCACGCTAGGTCGGCGACCCCGCTGGCGAAGGGGGGCTTGAAATTCAGGTCGTGGTGAGGCACGGATATGAATAGATTCGGAACGTGGGCATTCGTGGGGGACTTTCGTGAGCACTCTGGCCGACTTGGGCGATCTCCTCGAGAAGGCACCCGACGAGCCTCCGCGCAGCGGCCGGGCCGGTCGTGTCGTCCTCATCGTGTTCCTCGTCGTCACACTCGTCGTGCTCGGC
Source organism: Microbacteriaceae bacterium (assembly GCA_022702225.1). Taxonomy (GTDB): domain Bacteria; phylum Actinomycetota; class Actinomycetes; order Actinomycetales; family Microbacteriaceae; genus Microbacterium. The sequence continues at coordinate 4,685 of JAKOMY010000050.1, forward strand.
GGAAGCGGCGGATACGTGTGGTGGGCGTCTGCGGCAGCTCTGCCTGCCCCGACGGTCACCTCGCACGCTCCCACCGCGAACGCCGGGGCTCCGGCATCCCTCGCTGTGCCCTCCGGCGGAGAGACGCTGGTGCGCGTGGACGGCGGCTCCGAGTACCTGGGTCCCGATGCGGCCCAGTCTTTCGTCGCCTCGGGCGGGAACGAGGCACGCTCGCTCGCGAGCATCTCGAAGCTCATCACGGCCCTCGTCGTCCTCGACGCCCACCCGCTGACCGGCCCCACGGATCCCGGTCCGACCATCTCGTACACCGAGGCCGACACCGACCTCTACGACCAGTTCTACGTGCAGGGTGCGGTCATCGCACCGATGCCCGATGGGCTCAAGCTGTCGCTGCACGACTCGCTCACGACCATGCTTCTGCCCTCGGCCGCCAACTACGCCGTCGCCGTCGCCCGCTGGGGTTTCGGTTCCGAGGGGGCGTACGTGTCGGCGGCCCGTTCGTGGCTGAGCAAGAACGGCCTGAACGACACCAGGATCGTGGATGCCACGGGCATCGACCCCCGCAATGCCAGCACCCCGACGGATCTGCTCACGCTCGCGGGACTCGCGCAAGCGAACCCCGTCATCGCCCAGATCACCGGCACCCGCTCGGCGCAGATCACCGGCGTCGGCACCGTCTACAACACCAACGATCTGTTGGGC
>JAKOMY010000058.1 GCA_022702225.1 Microbacteriaceae bacterium
CGACGAGGTATTCCATGGCGTAGTGCACCCCGTCGAGGTCGCGGCCCGGGATCGCCAGGTCGCGCGGCACGGTGGAGCCGGTCGCCACCACGACGGCGTCGTAGCGGGCCCGCAGGTCGCTCCACGAGACGTCCTTGCCGATCTCGACGCCGGCGCGGAAGCGCGTGCCCTCGGCCTGCATCTGGCGAAGGCGCAGTTCGAGGTGGCGCTTCTCCATCTTGAAGTCGGGGATCCCGTAGCGAAGCAGACCGCCGATGCGGTCGTCGCGCTCGAAGACCGCAACGGTGTGACCGGCGCGCGTGAGCTGCTGGGCGGCGGCGAGACCGGCGGGGCCGGAGCCCACGACGGCGACCGTCTTGCCGGTCAGGCGCTCGGGCGGCTCGGGCTCGACCCAGCCGTTGCCGAACGCCTCGTCGATGATTGAGACCTCGACCTGCTTGATCGTCACGGCCGGCTGATTGATGCCGAGCACGCACGAGCTCTCGCACGGCGCGGGGCACAGGCGACCGGTGAACTCCGGGAAGTTATTCGTCGCGTGCAGGCGCTCGATCGCCGCGCGGCCCTCGCCGCGCCACGTGAGGTCGTTCCACTCGGGGATCAGGTTCCCGAGCGGACAGCCCTTGTGACAGAACGGGATGCCGCAGTCCATGCAACGACCGGCCTGGCGCTTGATGACGGCCGAATCACCCGGCTCGTACACCTCTTTCCAGTCCATGATGCGCACCGGCACCGGCCGGCGCTGAGGGAGCTCGCGCTCCGTGACCTTGAGAAAGCCCTTCGGGTCAGCCACCCGTCACCTCCAGAATGCGCTTCCAGACGACGTCGCCGTCGGGGTCGAGCCCCTCGGTGACCGCCTCCTGGCGGGTCTGCAGCACAGCGGCGTAATCGCGCGGCAGCACCCGGACGAAGTTGTCCACCTCGGCCTCGAAGTCGTCGAGCAGACGACGGGCCAGCGTGGAATCGGTCTCTGCGACGTGCTTCTCGAGCAGGTCGCGGAGGATCTCGGCATCCCCCGATCCGAGGGAACCGAGCTCGAGCTCACCGGATGCCATGGCCTCGCGGTTCACCAGATCACGGTCGAGCTTGTAGACGTAGGCCTGGCCGCCCGACATTCCGGCGCCGAGGTTACGACCCGTGGCGCCGAGGATCACGGCGAGGCCGCCGGTCATGTACTCGAGCGCGTGGTCGCCCACGCCCTCGACGACCGCGGTGGCACCCGAGTTGCGGACGAGGAACCGCTCGCCGACGACGCCGTTCAGGAACATCTGCCCCTGCGTGGCGCCGTAGCCGATGACGTTTCCGGCGATGACGTTCTCGGAGGCCGCGAACGTCGAGCCACGGGGCGGGCGGACGACGATCGTTCCTCCCGACAGGCCCTTGCCGACGTAGTCGTTCGAGTCGCCCTCCAGGCGCAGCGTGATGCCGGCGGGCATGAACGCGCCGAACGACTGTCCGGCCGAGCCCGTCAGACGCACGTCGATCGAGTTCTCCGGCAGACCGTGCTCGCCCCGCGCCTTGGTGACGTGGTGGCCGAGCATGGTCCCCACCGCGCGGGCGGTGTTGCGGATCGGCAGGTCGATCGTGAGCTGACCGCCGTTGGCGATGACGTCCTGCGCGCGCTCGATGAGCTGTACGTCGAAGTGGTCCTCGAGCTCGTGGTCCTGGTTGCGGGCGTGGCGGCGCGGCTCGTCCTCGGCGAAGCGGGGTCCTTCGAGGATCGGCGACAGGTTGAGGCCCCGAGCCTTCCAGTGCTGGATCGCCTCATTGGCATCCAGCAGCTCCGAACGTCCCACGATCTCGTCGATCGAGCGGAAGCCCATCGCGGCGAGGTACTCGCGTACCTCCTGGGCGATGAACTCCATGAAGTTGATGACGTACTCGGCCTTGCCGGTGAAGCGTTCGCGCAGCACCGGGTTCTGCGTCGCGACGCCCACGGGGCAGGTGTCGAGGTGGCACACGCGCATCATGATGCAGCCCGAGACGACGAGCGGGGCGGTGGCGAAGCCGAACTCCTCGGCGCCGAGCAGCGCGCCGATGATGACGTCTCGCCCGGTCTTCATCTGCCCGTCGACCTGCACGACCACGCGGTCGCGCATGCCGTTGAGCATGAGCGTCTGCTGCGTCTCGGCCAGGCCCAGTTCCCACGGGGTGCCCGCGTGCTTGAGCGAGTTCATCGGGCTCGCGCCCGTGCCGCCGTCCTGGCCCGAGACCAGGATGACGTCGCTCAGCGCCTTGGCGACACCCGCCGCGACCGCACCGATGCCCGACTGGCTGACGAGCTTCGTGTGGATGCGAGCCGAGGGGTTGGCGCGCTTGAGGTCGAAGATGAGCTGCTTGAGGTCTTCGATCGAGTAGATGTCGTGGTGCGGCGGCGGCGAGATGAGCCCGACGCCGGCGGTCGCGTGACGCGTGCGCGCCACCCACGGGTACACCTTGGTCGGCGGCAGCTGACCTCCCTCGCCGGGCTTGGCGCCCTGCGCGAGCTTGATCTGGATGTCGTCGGCCTTGGTGAGGTACAGGCTCGTCACTCCGAAGCGACCGGATGCCACCTGCTTGATGGCGCTGCGGCGCTCGGGGTCGAGCAGACGGTCGACGTCTTCTCCGCCCTCGCCGGTGTTCGACTTGCCGCCGATGCGGTTCATCGCGACGGCGAGCACCTCGTGCGCCTCTTTCGAGATCGAGCCGTAGCTCATGGCACCGGTCGAGAAGCGCTTGACGATGGCCGAGACCGGCTCGACCTCGTCGATGGGCACCGCGGGGCGGGTGCCGGTGCGCAGCCCGAAGAGACCGCGGAGGGTCTTGAGCTCGTGCGCCTGGTCGTCGATCAGCTGCGTGTACTCGCGGAAGATGTCGTACCGGCGCTCGCGCGTAGCGTGCTGCAGACGGAACACCGTGTCGGGGTTGAACAGGTGCGGGGCCCCGTCGCGGCGCCACTGGTACTCGCCGCCGGTCCACAGCCGCTCGTGCGCCCGCGCCGCCGCGTCCTGCGGGTAGGCGTACTCGTGGCGTGCGGCGTTCTCGGCCGCGATGACGTCGAGGCCCACACCGCCGAGCTTGGTCTCGGTGCCGGTGAAGTAGGCGTCGATGAAGTCGCGCGACAGGCCCACGGCCTCGAACACCTGGGCGCCCGCGTACGACGACACCGTCGAGATGCCCATCTTCGACATGATCTTCAGCACGCCCTTGCCGAGCGCGTAGATCAGGTTCTTGACGGCCTTCTCGGGGGTGACGTTCGTGATGAAGCCGGCGCGCACGAGGTACTCGACGGTCTCCATCGCGAGGTACGGGTTGACCGCCGACGCGCCGTAGCCGATGAGGGTCGCCACGTGGTGCACCTCGCGCACGTCGCCGGCCTCGACCACGAGACCCACCTTCATGCGCGTCTCTTTGCGGATGAGGTGGTGGTGGACGGCCGCGAGCATGAGCAGCGACGGGATCGGGGCCAGATCCTTGTTCGAGTCGCGATCGCTGAGCACGATGAACTCGGCGCCGTCCTCGATGGCCTGGTCGACCTCGGTGCACATCTGCGTGAGGCGCTTCTGCAGCCCCTTGTGCCCGGCCTCGACGCGGTACAGGCCGCGGATCGTCACCGACGACCGCCCCGGCAGGGCCGTGTCGATGTGCTGGATCTTGGCCAGCTCGTCGTTGTCGATCACGGGGAAGTCGAGCGTCACCGTGCGGGTGTGCTCGGGACCCCAGTCGAGGAGGTTGCGCTCGGGGCCGAGACCCAGCGACAGCGAGGTCACGACCTCTTCTCGGATCGAGTCCAGCGGCGGGTTGGTGACCTGCGCGAACTGCTGGGAGAAGTAGTCGAACAACAGGCGCGGGCGGTCGCTGAGCACCGCGACGGGGGCGTCGCTGCCCATCGCGCCGAGAGGTTCGGCACCCCCCTGGCCCATCGGCGTCAGCAGGATGCGCACTTCTTCTTCGGTGTAGCCGAAGGTGCGCTGTCGACGCGTGATCGAGGCGATGGGGTGCACGATGTGCTCGCGCTCGGGCAGCTCGCTGAGCTTCACCCGACCCTTGTCGACCCACTCGCCCCACGGGTGGAGGGCGGCGAGGTCGGACTTGATCTCCTCGTCGTCGACGATGCGGCGCTGGGCGGTGTCCACGAGGAACATGCGACCGGGCTGAAGGCGTCCGCGGCGCTTGATGCGCTCCGGCGCGAAGTCGAGCACGCCGGTCTCCGAGCCGATGACGACGAGGCCGTCGGTGGTCTCGGTCCAGCGCCCCGGACGCAGGCCGTTGCGGTCGAGGGTCGCACCGACGAGGGTGCCGTCGGTGAAGATGAGGGCGGCGGGTCCGTCCCAGGGCTCCATCTGCATGGAATGGAAGTCGTAGAAGGCGCGCAGGGCGGGGTCGATCGTCGCCTGCTTCTCGTACGCCTCGGGGACCATCATCATGATCGCGTGGGGCAGGCTGCGGCCGGTGAGGGTCAGCAGCTCGAGGACCTCGTCGAAGGATGCCGAGTCGCTGGCGCCCTCGGTGCAGATGGGCAGCAGCGGGCGCACGTCGCCGATCAACTCGGACTCGAGCTGCGACTGGCGAGCCCGCATCCAGTTGCGGTTGCCCTTGACGGTGTTGATCTCGCCGTTGTGCGCGAGCATGCGCAGCGGCTGCGCGAGCGGCCACGACGGGAAGGTGTTGGTCGAGTACCGCGAGTGCACGACCGCGAGCTCGGATGCGAAGCGCTCGTCCTGCAGGTCGGGGTAGAACGGCTCGAGCTGGAGCGTCGTGACCATGCCCTTGTAGCCGAGCGTCCGACTCGACAGCGACACGAAGTACGCCTCGAGCTCGTGCCGCGCGCGCTTGCGCAGGCGGTACACCCGACGGTCGAGCGCGATGCCCGAGAGCGCCGGCTGGTCGCCCGTGGCGGGGCGTGAGACGAAGAGCTGCTCGAATGCCGGGCGGGCCTCGTAGGCGAGCTTGCCGAGGTTCTCGTGCTCGACCGGCACCTCGCGCCAGCCCAGCACCTCGAGGTTCTCGTGGCGCGCGATCTCTTCGATCCCCGCCTTCATCGCGGCGCGCTCGTCGTGGCCGAGCGGCAGGAACACCATTCCGGCGGCGTACTCCCCTACCGGCGGCAGGTCGAAGCCGACGACCGCGCGCAGGAACGCGTCGGGCATCTGGGTCAGGATGCCGGCACCGTCACCGGTGCCCGCGTCGGAGCCGATGGCACCGCGGTGCTCGAGGTTGCGCAGCGCCGTCAGCGCCAGATCGATGATGTCGTGTCCGGCTTCGCCGCGGAGAGTGGCGACCATGGCGAGGCCACAGGCGTCTTTCTCGAACGACGGGTCGTACATTCCCTGGCGGGCGGGGAATGCGCCTCCGACGGTGTCGGAACGCAGGCTGGAAGCCATATCAACCGTCCTCACGTTGATGCTTCGAATGGGACGACGTCGGCCCAGGAAATTAGTTCGTGGCGGGGCTGCTTGTGGCGCTGGTGCCGACGGTGTCGCTCGTCGCGGGCGGCTCGCTCACGTCGACGAAGTCAGAGGGGTCGCCTGAGTCTACAGCCCCCGGAGCCTTCGATTCGCGCCCGGGCACGTACGGCGACGGCTCGTAGCCGTGGTGACGACGCGACTGGACGGCGAAGATGACGATGCCGAGGATGACGCCGAAGATGGCCGCCCACACGTTGGTACGCAGGCCCAGGATGATGTCGCTCGGGTCGACGCGGATCGATTCCCAGACGATACGGCCCGCGGAGTACCAGACGAGGTAGATCGCGAACTGCTTTCCCCACTGCAGGGTGAAGCGCTTCCCGACGTACAGGATCACCGCGGCGCCGAGCAAGTTCCAGATGACCTCGTATGCGAAAGTCGGCTGGAAAAGCGTGCCCGATGGCAGTCCGACGGGGATGGCCGGGTTGCCCGCGGCGATCTCGAGGCCCCACGGGAGGTCGGTGGGCTGGCCGAAGAGCTCCTGGTTGAACCAGTTGCCGAAGCGGCCCATGGCCTGGGCGATGATCAGGCCGGGAGCCAGCGCGTCGGCGAAGGTCCAGAAGCGGATGCCGGTCCATCGGCATCCGAGGATGGCGCCGATCGCACCGCCGATGAGGGCGCCGTAGATGGCGATGCCGCCCTCCCAGATGGCCCAGACGGAGCCCGGCTGCGTGATGTTCCACGGGTTGGAGCCGGGGCCGAAGTAGAAACCGGCGTGCGTGGCCACGTGGTAGATGCGTGCGACGACGATCGCGAGCGGAACCGCCAGCAGGCAGATGTCGATCACGACCCACTTCTCGGCACCCCGACGCGTCAGGCGCGCGTTGGTCAGGAAGACCGCGACGATGATGCCCGCGACGATGCACAGGGCATAGAAGTGGATGCGGAGCGGACCGAGGTCGACGTACGAGATGGTCGGGCTCGGGATGCTGGCGAGCACGCCGGAGGCGGCGCTCGAGAGGGCGAACGTCATGGGTTCGAGTCTAGGCGCGCCGCGCGGTGCCCGCAGACAGCTCGCGCGCGAGGGTCGACAGACCCTCGACGCCGCCGTCGCGGAGCGCCTTGACCAGCGCGGTGCCCACGATCGCTCCGTCGGCGTACTCGACGACACCGGCGACCTGCTCGGCGTTCGAGATGCCGATGCCCACGCACGCGTGCTTCGCGCCGAAGGATCGCAGGCGCTCCACGAGCCCGCGGGCCGCGGCATCGAGCTGCGCCCGCTCCCCCGTGATGCCCATGGTCGACACCGTGTACACGAAGCCCGTCGATGCCTCCACGATCATCTTCAGACGCTCGTCCGACGAGGTGGGGGCGGCGAGGAAGATCCGGTCGAGGCCCGAGCGCTCGCTCGCGGCGATCCAGACAGCTGCGGCGTCGGGGGTGATGTCGGGCGTGATGAGCCCCGCCCCGCCGGCCGCGACGAGTTCGTCGGCGTAGCGGTCGACGCCGTACTGCTCGACGAGGTTCCAGTAGGTCATGACGAGGATCGGCACGTCGGTGCGCGCGGTGACCTCCCGGATGATCGTGAAGAGATCGCGCATGCGGAACCCGTTGGCGAGCGCCGTCTGCGTGGCCTCCTGGATCACCAGACCGTCCATCACCGGATCGCTGTAGGGAGGTCCGAGCTCGATGACGTCGGCACCGGCTTCAGCGAGGGCGACGATCGCTTCGACGCTCGAGGCGACGTCGGGGTACCCCGCGGGGAGGTACCCGACGAAAGCGCCGCGCCCTTCGGCGTGGGCGGCCTCGATCGCCGCGGAGACGCGCGAGGTCACAGCTCGACCCCGGCACCGCTCGCGGCATCGGGTGCGGCGGTGACGTCGACGGGAGAGCCGGGAGCGGATGCCACGGCCTCTGCCGCGCGCGTCTGCGGGGCGCCCTCGGGCGACGGCGGAGCGTGCTCGGCGTCGTACAGGTCGAAGTAGCGGGCGGCGGTGTCCATGTCCTTGTCGCCGCGCCCCGAGAGGTTGATGGCGATCACGGCATCCGGGCCCAGCTCGCGACCGACGCGGAGAGCGCCGGCCAGGGCGTGGGCCGACTCGATCGCCGGGATAATGCCCTCGGTGCGAGAGAGCAGGCGAAGGGCCTGCATAGCCTCGTCGTCGGTCGCGGGGATATACTGCGCGCGGCCGATGTCGGCGAGCCACGCGTGCTCGGGACCCACGCCCGGGTAGTCGAGTCCGGCCGAGATCGAGTGGGACTCGATGGTCTGGCCGTCTTCGTCCTGCAGCACATAGGTGCGCGCGCCGTGCAGCACGCCGGGACGACCGCGCTCGATGGAGGCGGCGTGCTGGGGGGTGTCGACGCCGTCGCCGGCGGCCTCCACTCCGTAGAGGGCGACGCCCTCGTCGTCGAGGAACGCATCGAACATGCCGATCGCGTTCGAGCCGCCGCCGACGCACGCGAAGACGGCGTCGGGGAGACGGCCGAGGCGCTCGAGGAACTCGGCGCGGGTCTCTTCGCCGATGATCTTCTGGAAGTCGCGGACCATCGCCGGGAAGGGGTGGGGACCGGCGGCCGTGCCGAAGATGTAGTTGGTCGTCTCGACCGAGGCGACCCAGTCGCGGTACGCCTCGTTGATCGCGTCCTTGAGGGTGCGCGACCCGGTCGTGACGGGGATGACCTCGGCGCCGAGGAGACGCATGCGTGCGACGTTGAGAGCCTGGCGCTCGGTGTCGACCTCGCCCATGTAGACGACGCACTCGAGGCCGAACAGGGCGGCGGCCGTCGCGGTGGCGACACCGTGCTGGCCGGCGCCGGTCTCGGCGATCACACGGGTCTTGCCGAGACGTTTGGTGAGCAGCGCCTGCCCCAGCACGTTGTTGATCTTGTGCGAGCCGGTGTGATTGAGGTCTTCGCGCTTGAGGAAGACGCGTGCGCCGCCGGCGTGCTCGGCGAAACGCGGTACCTCGGTGAGCACCGACGGACGGCCCGCATAGTCGTGCAGCAGAGCGCGCAACTCGGCGTGGAACTCGGGATCGGCCATGGCCGACTCGTAGACCGCGGTCAGCTCGTCGATCGCCGCGATCAGCGACTCGGGCATGTACCGGCCGCCGAAGTCGCCGAAGAACGGGCCCTTCTGACCGCGAAGGTTCTGGGTGGGAGCGGTGGTCATGTCGTCTCCTGGAGGAACGCACGGAGCGTGGCGACCGGGTCGCCGGTCACGAGAGCCTCGCCCACGAGCACGACATCGGCACCCGCAGCACGGTAGTGCGCGACATCGGCGGGAGCGAGGACCGCGGACTCGGCGATCTTGATCGCATCGGCCGGGAAACGATCGGCGAGAGAGCCGAACAGATCGCGGTCGAGCTCGAAAGTGGAGAGGTTGCGGGCGTTGACGCCGATGAGCTTGGCGCCCAGCTCGGACGCACGCTGGAGTTCGTCGGCGGAGTGCGTCTCGACCAGCGCGGTCATGCCCAGGTCGGTGACGAGGCCGTAGAGCTCGGCGAGCGTCTTCTGCTCGAGGGCCGCCACGATCAACAGCACGAGGTCGGCGCCGGACGCACGCGCCTCGAGCACCTGGTAGGGCGTCGCGATGAAGTCCTTGCGCAGCACGGGGACGCTCACGGCCGATCGCACGGCCTCGAGGTCGGCGAGACTGCCCTTGAACTTGCGACGCTCGGTGAGAACCGAGATCGCGGACGCCCCGCCCTCTTCGTACAGGCGGGCCTGGCGAGCGGGGTCGGGAATCGCCGCGAGATCGCCGCGGGACGGGCTCGCGCGCTTGACCTCGGCGATGATCTTCACGCGGTCGGCGGGGGCGAGCATCGCCAGCGCATCGCGCGCAGGCGTCTGTGCGAGAGCATCGCGCTCGACCTCGGCGAGGGGGCGCGACTGGGCGCGTTCCTCGGCGTCTTCTACCGCCCCGGCCGTGAGATCGGCCAGTGCCATCAGTGAGCCTTCGGGTTGGACTTCGCGCCGTTCGCGCCGTAGCCGGCCTTGGTCATGGCCCAGCCGACGATCGCGCCGACCAGGAGCAGACCCACCGAGGCCCATACCAGGACGGGCATGTCGAGCCAGAAGAACAGCGTGCCGAGCGTGAAAGCGACGAGCATGATGATCACGGCCGTCCAGGCGGCGGGCGAGTGTCCGTGGCCGGGGTCGCCGATGGGGTTGCTCATGGGGCTCCTTACAGTCGCGCGCGAGCGCGGGGGAAAGCGTCCGATCAGTCTACCGAAACGCGGGTGCGGTCCCCGCGCCGACGTCTCGATGTCGCGACGTCTCGTGGTTCTGCCGGGCAGACGCCTGCGCGAGCGGAACGGCGCCGTCAGGCAGGTGTTCGTCGTGAGGGGTCCCGGGACCGAGGGACACGGGACGCCCGGGTGTCGGCGACCCCGGCGGGAGCCGGGAGCGTGCGGAACCTCAGGCGGTCGGGTCGTCGCCGCGCGAGAGGTCGTCCCACGAGTCGATCGCGTCGTGCGGGCGGCCGGTCTCGGCCCCCGCCTCGGTCGCGGTGCGGTACTTGCGGCTCGCCCCCGACGCCCAGCGGCGCGCGGTGACGAGGGTGAACAGGGATGCCGCGAGCAGAACGATCTGCGCGAGCAGCGTCACCGTCGGCCACGGTGTCAGCGCCAAGCTCGAGACGAGGGAGGCCACGGCATCCGTTCCCGAGATACCCGTCGCATCGGTGACGGTCGCCGCCGTCGCCGAGACCGGGGTCGCGAAGAGGATCTGCGCGGTGCCGACGCCGAGGAAGACCGCGATCAGCACGCCGAGTGCGCCGAAGACGTAGCGCAGCACGGGCCCGACGATCGAGAGGGCGGCGCCCAGGGCGAGAGCGGCGAGGCTCAGCGGCGTGAGGACCGGCAGCGCTTCGGCCCCCGGGACGGCCAGGGTCTGCTGGGCGCCGTCGTCGAGGGTGACGTCGATCCAGGTCTGCGTCGAGGCGATCACGCAGATGGCTCCGGCCAGGAGCATCGCCAGCACCGCCGAGGAACGGGCGCGACGCATCAGCGCTCCCCCACGACCGGCTGCAGGTCGTCGGCGTCGAAACAGGTGTGGTCTCCCGTGTGGCATGCGGCACCGATCTGGTCCACCTCGATGAGCAGGGTGTCGCCGTCGCAGTCGAGACGCGCCCCCTTGACGAGCTGGATGTGACCCGAGGTGTCGCCCTTGCGCCAGTACTCCTGGCGCGAGCGCGACCAGAAGGTCACACGGCCGGTGGTGAGCGTGCGGTTCAGGGCCTCGGCATCCATCCACCCCACCATGAGCACCTCGCGGGAGTCGAACTGCTGGATCACCGCGGCGACCAGGCCGTCGGCGTCGTACTTCACGCGGTCGACGCTCATCGGCGCACCTCGATCCCTTCGGCCGCCATGGCGTCCTTGACCTGTCCGACGCTCA
>JAKOMY010000061.1 GCA_022702225.1 Microbacteriaceae bacterium
AGCTCGACGCGCTTCGGGTCGATCAGCACCATGCGCACGTCGGAGGGTTTGGCGCGCATCAGCAGGCTCGTGATCATGGAGTTCACGAAGCTCGACTTACCCGAACCGGTGGAACCGGCCACCAGAAGGTGAGGCATCTTCGCGAGGTTGGCGACGACGAACCCGCCGCCGACGTCTTTTCCTACGCCGATGGTCATCGGGTGCGTGGACGAGGTCGCGGCATCCGAGCGGAGGATGTCGCCGAGGGTCACGATCTCACGGTCGGCGTTGGGGATTTCGACACCGATCGCGCTCTTGCCCGGAATGGGCGCGAGAATGCGCACTTCGTTGGAGGCGACGGCGTAGGCGATGTTGTTGGTCAACGCGGTGATGCGCTCGACCTTGACCCCCGGACCGACCTCGATCTCGTATTGGGTCACTGTCGGGCCGCGCGAGAACCCAGTCACGCGCGCGTCGACCTTGAACTGCTCCATGACGCTCTCGATCGCCGCGACCACGGCGTCGTTCGCCGCCGAGCGCGCCTTCGGCGGCGTCCCGGCGGCGAGGGCGGTGACCGCGGGAAGGCGGTAGTTCGCCGCGGGGGGCGCACCGGCGTGGTCTCCGCCGAGACCCGAGATCCCGGGGAGATCGTCGTCGGGTGCGTGTTCGAGGGGCGAATCGTCGTGCAGACCACGACCCGCTGCGACACCCGCCAGAGCCGTGGCGTCGAACACCTCGGTCAAGGCGTCGGGAGTCGGGGGCAGGGGCGGCGGCGTGGGACGGGTCGTCGGCTCGGGCTCGACCACCGCGGATTCGAAGCCGCCCTGCGTCGTTCCGGGCGACAGCAGCTCGGTCAGGTCGTTCGACCCGAGGGAGCCGTCGGTCTCTTCTTCACGACCCGTCTTGTTTCGGCGCCACCACGGCAGCGACTTCTCGCCCGATTCCTCGTCGGAGTCACCCGCGGGCAACACCTGGGTCGCGGCATTCTCGTCGCGTTCGGCACGCTCGGCCCCGAACATCCAGGCGTACAGGTCGCCCAGGCGGCGTCCGATGCGATTCGGTGGGGTCTTGGTGAGGATGAGGATGCTCAACACCGCGAGCACGGAAAGAGCGATGTACGCCCCGACGTCCTGAAGGACGAGCGCGAGCGGCTCTCCGACGATCCAGCCCGCGAGCCCACCGGCGGGACTCAGCGCCGGCAGACCACCGATGTTCGGTGCGGGGCGACCCCCCGCGACGTGGCAGAACCCCGCAACCGTCACGACGAACAGGGCGAAACCGATTCCCACGCGGCCGTTGTCGTGCACCGAGGCCGGGTGGCGGAACAGCCAGCCCGCCAGGAGGATCAGCAGAACCGGCAGAACGAAGGCGACCCGGCCCACCAGTCCGCCGAAGCTGTACGCGCTGATCAGCGCAGCGGCATCCGTCCCGATGAAGAACCACTCGACCACCGCACCGAGAGCCGCGAGCACGACGAGGAAGAACGGGAAGCCGTCGCGTCGCTGATCGCGCTCGAGGTTCTCGGGGCCGAAGGCGCGGAACATGCCGCCCACGCCGTGCGCGACGGCCATCCACGCGCGGGCCGCCGCAGCAGGCTTTTCGGGCTCGTCGACGTAGCGCTTGGGCGCCGGGGCTGCGCGCTTCGACGCGGGCGGCGTGGACTTCGCGCGCGACGACCCCTTGGCGGGAGCGCGGCCGCCGGACGGTGACGAGGTACGAGGCATTCCTCCACGGTAGGCCGACCCTCCGACATTCGGGCGTACCGACGCGGACTTCAGCCCAGGCGCTTGACCATGACGTCGCGCCCCATGCCCTTCCGCACGACGGCGAAGCCCTCCGACCGGTACAGGGAGAGCGCGTAGTTGTCACGCTCGACGCTCAAGCTGATGCGCGCGAATCCCTGCACGCGGGCGTGATCGACCAGGCGCTGCAGCAGTGCACGACCGGTGCCGTGCGCGCGCCAGACGGGTCGCACGCCGATGATGAGCTCGGGCACCCCCGTGCCGACCCACCCGAAGCCGGGTTCGTCGCGGGGAAGCATGCGGTACCACGCCGCCCCGACGGGCTCGCCGCTCGGCGACTCGGCGACGAACCCCGCGTCGCCGGGGCGCATCCACCCCGCGATGTAGCGGCGGTACTCCGGGCTGCTGACGATCTCGTGACGCGGCCGCGAGACACCCGCGCGCCACGTCGCGGCCTCGACCGTCATGTCGGCGAGGAAGGCGCCGTCGGAGGCGAGCGCCGCACGGATCGGGAGACCGGGCATGCCCGAATGATAGCGAGCGCCCGCGGGGAGCGGGAACGACGAAGCGCGGCGGGCGAACCCGCGGCGCTTCGATCAGAATCAGGCCTCGATGACCATCGGCACGATCATGGGCCGCCGACGCAGCGACTGGTTGACCCAGCGACCGATCGTGCGACGGACGACCTGCGAGAGAGCGTGGTTGTCGCGCACCCCCGACTTCGCGGCCTCCGCGAGGGCCGCGGCGATCTTCGGCTTGACGCTGTCGAACACCTTGTCGGCCTCGGCGAAGCCGCGCGCGTGGATCTCCGGACCGGAGATGACGCTGCCGGTCGCGGAATCGACGACGACGATCACCGAGATGAAGCCCTCCTCACCCAGGATGCGACGATCCTTCAGATCGGCATCTGTGATCTCGCCCACCGACGAGCCGTCGACGTAGACGAAACCGATGTCGACCTGACCGACGACCTCGGCGACACCGTCGCGCAGGTCGACGACCGTGCCGTTCTCACCGAGGATCGTGTTCTTCTCGGGAATGCCGGTCTCGCGTGCGAGCTTCGCATTCGCCATGAGGTGGCGGTACTCGCCGTGCACGGGAAGCACGTTCTTGGGCTTGAGGATGTTGTAGCAGTAGAGCAGCTCGCCGGCGGCAGCGTGGCCCGAGACGTGCACCTTGGCGTTGCCCTTGTGCACGACGGTCGCCCCGAGCTTGGTCAGCCCGTCGATCACACGGTAGATCGCGTTCTCGTTCCCGGGGATCTGACTGGATGCCAGGATGATCGTGTCGCCCTCGCCGGGCTCGATCGCGTGGTCGAGGTTGGCCATGCGACTGAGCACGGCCATCGGCTCGCCCTGCGAACCGGTCGACATGTAGACGATCTTGTCGTCGGGCAGGTCGCGCGCCTTCTTGTAGTCGATCAACACGCCATCGGGGACGTTCAAGTAGCCCAGATCGGCGGCGATGCCCATGTTGCGCACCATGCTGCGGCCGAGCAGCGCCACCCGACGACCGTTGGCGTGGGCGGCGTCCAGCACCTGCTGCACGCGGTGCACGTGACTGGAGAAGCTCGCCACGACGACGCGACGCGGAGCGCGGGCGATGACCTGGTCGAGCACGGGGCCGATGCCCCGCTCCGTGGGGGTGAACCCGGGGACGTCGGCGTTGGTGGAGTCCACGAGGAAGAGGTCGACGCCCTCCTCGCCCAGGCGGGCGAAGGCGCGCAGGTCGGTGATGCGGCCGTCGAGCGGCAGCTGGTCCATCTTGAAGTCGCCGGTGGCCAGCACGAGGCCGGCGGGCGTGCGGATCGCGACGGCGAGCGCGTCGGGGATGGAGTGGTTCACGGCGATGAACTCGAGATCGAACGGGCCGACCTTCTCGTGCTGACCCTCCGTGACCGTCAGCGTGTACGGGCGGATGCGGTGCTCTTTGAGCTTCGCCTCGATGAGCGCGAGCGTCAGGCCCGAGCCGATGAGGGGGATGTCGCCCTTGAGCTTGAGGAGGTAGGGAACGGCGCCGATGTGGTCTTCGTGACCGTGGGTGAGAACGACACCGACGATGTCGTCGAGGCGGTGCTTGATGGGCTCGAAGTCGGGCAGGATCAGGTCGACGCCGGGCTGGTGCTCCTCGGGGAAGAGCACGCCGCAGTCGACGACGAGCAGCTTGCCGTCGTACTCGAAGACAGTCATGTTGCGGCCGACTTCGCCGAGACCGCCGAGCGGGATGACGCGGAGGGTACCCGCGGCGAGCGCGGGCGGGTCGAACGGGGTAGTGGGCATATGAGCCTCCTCGGACACCGCCTCGCGGCATCCCTTCGTGTGGCGTCCCTGGCCGCGGTTCGGCGGACGCCGATGCTTATCTCGTGGTGCCGTGCACCTTCGGCAGGGCACCGCCGGCGGCCGCGTTGCGGTCGGGGCGGAAGTTGGAGAAGTCGGCGCCGGCCACGTCCTTCACGAGGGCCAGCTCGTCTTCGATGACGGCGGCTTCCCACTCCTCCGGCCCGACGAGGGGCAGGCGGACGCGCGGGCTGCCGATGCGGCCGAGGCCGTGGAGGATGTACTTCGCCGCGACCGTGCCGGGCACGTGCGTCATGACGGCGCGGACCAACGGCTCGAGACTCTTGTGCGCGGCCGTGGCCGAGGCCAGATCCCCCGCGTTCACGGCGTCCACGATGGTTCGGTAGGGCGTCGCGGTGATGTTCGCCGTCACACCGATGAGGCCGGAAGCCCCGATCGACAGGTGCGGCAGCACGTTGGCGTCGTCTCCCGAGAAGTACATGAGGTCGGTCTGGTTCAGCACGCGGCTGACCTCGCTGAAGTCGCCCTTGGCGTCCTTGATGGCGAGGATGTTCGGGTGCTTGGCGAGACGCAGGATCGTCTCGTACTTGATGGGCACACCGGTTCGACCGGGAATGTCGTAGAGGATCACCGGCAGGTCCGTCGCGTCCGCGACGAGACGGAAGTGCGTCAGGATGCCGGCCTGGGTCGGCTTGTTGTAGTACGGCGTGACGATCATGATGCCGTCGGCGCCGGCCTTCTCGCTCGCCTTGTAGAGCTCGATCGCGTGCGCGGTCTCGTTCGACCCGCCGCCCGTGATGATCTTGGCGCGACCGGCCGAGACGCTCTTTCCGACCTCGACGAGACGCAGCTTCTCGGGGTCGGTGAGGGTCGAGGTCTCACCCGTGGTGCCGGTGACGACGATGCCGTCGGCTCCGGCGGTGATGACGTCGTCGATGTGCTTCTCGGTGGCGGGCCAATCGACTTCGCCGTCGGCGGTCATCGGGGTGATGAGCGCGACGAGCACCTGACCGAAGGGATTGCCGGAGTGCGTCATGGGTCCAGGTTATCGGTTCACGGCGTTCCACCCTCGGCGTCGCCCGCAGCTCGGGTGAACAATGCGTGACAGCGACCGCGTCCTAGGGTGGGCGTCATGGCCTGGACCACCCGCTCATCGCGCACCGTCTACGAGAATCGCTGGATCCACGTGCGTGAGGACGAGGTGACCGGCCCCCACGGCGACGGGATCTACGGCGTCGTGCGGATGCAGCACCCCGCGGTGTTCGTCGTGGCCCTCGACGAGCGGGAGCGCGTGTGCTTCGTCGAGCTCGAGCGCTACACGACCGGGCGCTCCCTCGAGGTTCCCGCGGGCGGCTCCGACGGGGAGGATCCCCTCGAGGCCGCGAAGCGCGAACTGCTCGAGGAGACCGGGGTCACGGCATCCGAGTGGAGCTCGCTGGGCCGGATGAATGCGCTCAACGGCATCGCAGACGCTCCCGAGTACGTGTTCCTCGCGCGGGGCCTGACGACGACGGATGCCACGGCCTCGCAGGACGAGGAGGGTATCGACGCCGTGCGGTGGATCCCCTTCGCCGAGACGCTCGATCTCATCGCGAGCGGGGAGGTGTCGGACGGCGAGACGATCGGCGCTCTCGCCCTGGCGGGAATCCGGCTGGGCCGTTTCCGCTGAGCCCGTGCGGGGGCGCGGTTCAGCGTCCGCGCGAGGCGGCGCGCACGACCACGGCGTCGGGAAGCAGGCGCGAGGCGGCGACGAGCACCCTGTACCGCCACGACGGCACCGACACCGAACGACCGCGAGCCGCGTCGCGCAGGCCCTCGCGGACCACGTGCTCGGCGTCGAGCCACATGCCCGCAGGTACGCCCTCTCGGCCGGGCGGCAGGCCGAGGCGCTCGTGGAAGTTGGTGTGCACGAACCCGGGGCACACCGCTGTCACGCTCACACCGCGCGGGGCGTAGACGACGTTCGCCCAGCGGCTGAACGAGATGAGCCAGCCCTTCACCGCACCGTACGTGCCGCGCGGGACGAACCCGGCCACCGATGCGACGTTGACGATGCGGCCGCTCCCCCGCTCGAGCATGGCGGGCAGGGAGGCGTGCATCAGCCTCATCGCGGCTTCGACGTGCAGGCGGAGATGCCGCACCTCGAGGTCGACGGAGTTCTCTTCGAAGGCGAGATCGAGGCCGAAGCCGGCGTTGTTGACGAGCACGTCGACGCCCTCGGCGAGGCGCCTCTCGACCACGGCGAGCGCATCTCCGTCGAGGAGGTCGGCGCCGAGCACCTCGACTCCGACGCCCCATCTCGCTCGCACATCGTCCGCGACCCTCTCCAGCGCCGCGCCGTCGCGGGCGACGAGGACCAGATCGGCACCGCGGGCGGCCAGCTGACGGGCGAACTCCGCGCCCAGGCCCGAGCTGGCGCCGGTGATGAGGGCGACGGCCACCTCAGCGCGTCCCTCGGCGATAGGTCTCGAAGCGATACCGGATGCCGCTTACGGAGGTGTGCCACCCCTCGACGGGATCGGCGGCCTCGAGCGTCCAGCCGTCGATCGAGGGGGCGAAAGTGTCGCCGTCCACCTCGACGTCGAGGCGTGTGAGTTCGAGGACGTCGGCGCGGTGGATCGCCTCGGCATAGAGCCGGCCTCCCCCCATGACCCAGACGTCTTCGCCCTCTGCCCGCGCGAGAGCGTCATCGAGCGAGGATGCCCTCTCGGCGCCCTCGGCGGACCATCCCTCGGAGCCCGACACGACGAGATTCCGGCGCCCGGGGAGGGGGCGGAACCGCGGCGGGAGCGACTCCCATGTGCGCCGACCCATGATGACGTCGGACGACCCGGTCACCGCGCGGAAGTGCGCGAGGTCCTCGGGCACGTGCCAGGGCATCCCTCCGTCGGCGCCGATGACGCCTCCGTGCGCCTGCGCCCACACGAGCCCGACCGCGGTCATACCGCGACGGCTCCGCGGATCGCGGGGTGGTGCTGGTAGTCCTCGACGACGATGTCGTCGAACGAGTAGTCGAAGATCGACTCCGGCCGGCGGGCGAAGCGGAGCGTCGGGTAGGGGTATGGCTCGCGCGAGAGTTGCTCGCGGACCTGCTCTCGGTGGTTGTCGTAGACGTGGCAGTCGCCACCGGTCCAGACGAACTCGCCGGGCTCGAGGCCCGTCTGCTGCGCGACCATGAGCGTCAGGAGCGCGTACGAGGCGATGTTGAACGGCACGCCGAGGAACATGTCGGCGCTGCGCTGGTAGAGCTGGCACGACAGCTTCCCGTCGGCGACATAGAACTGGAACAGGGCGTGGCACGGTGCGAGCGCCATGTCCGGGATGTCGGCGGGGTTCCAGGCCGACACGATCAGCCGACGCGAGTCGGGGTCGCGACGGATCTGCTCCACGACCTGCGAGATCTGGTCGATCGTCCCGCCGTCGGCCGTGGGCCACGAGCGCCACTGGACACCGTAGACGGGCCCGAGCTCGCCATCGTCATCGGCCCACTCGTCCCAGATGGTGACGCCGTTGTCTTTCAACCACGACACGTTCGATTCGCCGCGCAGGAACCACAGCAGCTCGTACACGATCGACTTCAGGTGCACGCGCTTGGTCGTGATGAGCGGGAAGCCCTCGGCGAGGTCGAAGCGGATCTGACGCCCGAACACGCTCGTGGTGCCCGTCCCGGTGCGGTCGGACTTGTGCACGCCCGTTTCGAGAACGTCGCGGAGCAGGTCTTCGTAGGGCGTCGGGATGTCGGCGGTCACGGCCCTCACGATACCCGCGAAGCGGTCCCACCAGAACGTGGGAAGGGGGCTCGGTGCATGGCCGCGGGGAGCGCACCGCTGGGGAGGAGGCTCCGTCACGGGAGGACTCATCGGCCCTCGTCGCGCGCACGCGCATTAGCGTTGACCGTCGTGGACGTGACCTTCGCTCTTCTCGCGGTCGGCGCGCTGGTCGTGCTGACGACGCTCGTCGGTGTCGTGTTCCACCGACGACAGGGGCGCGCACGGACCGTCGACTCGGCCGAGGCGGTCGATCCCGGCCTGCTCGGCGCGGACCGCCTGGGCCCGGAGGCGACCCTGGTGCAGTTCAGCACCGAGATCTGCTCGCGCTGCCCCGGGGTGCGCCGCATCCTCACGCAGGTCGCCGACTCCCGTGAGGGCGTCCACTACATCGACGTCGACCTGACCCATCGTCCCGATCTCGCTCAGCAGTTCCACGTCCTGCAAACCCCCACCACCCTCGTGCTCGATCGACGCGGAGCCATCCGCACCCGTTTCGGCGGGACTCTCGAACGCGCCGCGGTCGAGAACGAGTTGACCCGACTGCAGAAGGAGCCCACCCGTGCCTGATCTCTCGCGCATCGATGCCCGCGGCCCGCGCTTCGCGGCATCCATCACCGCCGCCCTGCTCCTGGTGGCGACGGCGCTCGCCCTGGTCGGTGTCTCGACGCGGCGCGGGGATCTCGGGTGGGTCGCCTACCAGCCCGCGGCCGATGCCACCTTCCGCCCCGACGCCTGGACCGTTCAACAGGTCTCGTTCCAGGACCGCGTCGCCGACCCCGGCTTCGTTCTGCTGCTCGTCATCGCGCTGCTGTTCGTGTGGGGGGTCGCCTGGCCCCGCACGGCGCCCTGGGGCGTCCTGTACCGCCGGCTGGTGCAGCCACGGCTCGCGCCTCCGACCGAGTTCGAGGACCCCCGTCCGCCCCGCTTCGCCCAGGGCGTGGGGCTGTTCGTCACCGCCGCGGGGCTGCTCCTGCACCTCGTCGGAGTGCCGTGGGCGCTGCCGATCGCGGCGGCGATGGCGTTCGTCGCAGCGTTCCTCAACGCCGTCTTCGGGCTGTGCCTCGGATGCCAGCTCTACCTCGTGCTGCAGCGCGCGGGACTCATCGGTCGCCGCGGTCCCGCCGCAGCCTGAGCGTCTTCGAGCAGAGCCCTGTCAAGACCCGCCCGGCGGCCGACGCTCTCACTAGGCTGGCCGCGTCGCGGTCGCCCCTGACCGCGCCGAGACAACGGAGGTTCCCCATGGCCGTCACGAGCGAAGCCACCACCGCCTGGAAGGGCAGCCTGTTCGAGGGATCGGGTGAGGTCACCTTCACCTCGTCTGGAATCGGCACGTTCGACGTGAACTGGAAGGCGCGCAGCGAAGGATCGGGCTCGGTCACCACGCCCGAAGAGCTGCTCGCGGGTGCGCACTCGTCGTGCTTCAGCATGGCGCTGTCGAACGCACTGGCCGAGAACGGCACCCCGCCCGAGTCGGTCGACGCCACGGCGTCGATCACCTTCAAGCCCGGCACCGGCATCACCGGCAGCCACCTCAACGTCAACGCCGTCGTCCCCGGACTCGACGACGAGACGTTCCAGAAGATCGCCGCCGACGCGAAGGCCAACTGCCCCGTGTCGCAGGCGCTCACGGGCATCGACATCACCCTCGAGGCGACGCTTGCCTGAGACTCCGGCCCGACGCGTCGTCCTCGCCGGCGCGTCGGGCCTCATCGGCTCGGCGCTGCTCGACTCGCTGCGCGGCGACGGCGTCGAGGTCACCTCGCTCGTGCGCCACGAGCCGACGGCGCCGCACGAGGTGCAGTGGCTGCAGGACGCCGCACCCCTCGACCCCGACGTGCTCGCCGGGGCCGACGCGGTGGTGTGTCTGAACGGCGCGTCCATCGGGCACTTCCCCTGGACGGCCTCGTACAAGAGCACCCTGCTGTGGTCGCGCATCACGCCGACCCGTACGCTGGCCGCGGCCGTGCGCGCGCTCGGTGCCGACGCCCCCGCACTCGTGAACGCCAGCGCCACCGGCTTCTACGGATCGCAGCCGGGAGCCGTGCTGACCGAGACCTCGAAGCGCGGCTCCGGTCTGCTGGCCGACATCTGCGTCGACTGGGAGCACGCCGCCCGCGCCGCCGGCGACTCGGCCCGCGTGGCGATGCTGCGCACCGCTCCCGTCGTGCACGAGCAGGGCGTGCTCAAGCCCCTGCTGCTTCTGACCAAGCTCGGCCTCTCGGGCCCCATCGGGCGCGGGACGCAGGTCTGGCCCTGGATCTCGCTCGACGACGAGGTACGGGCCATCCGCCACGTCATCGACGCCGACGTGTCGGGACCGGTCAACCTCACCGGGCCGGTGCGCGCGACGGCGAACGACCTCGGGTTCGCTCTGGCTCGCCGCATGAACCGTCCCTACCTCGTACGCGCGCCGATCTGGGGCGTCAAGCTCGCCCTCGGGTCCGACGCGACGCAGGCCCTGCTCACCTCGGATGCCGACGTTCGTCCCGCCGTCCTCGAAGACAGCGGATTCGTGTTCACGCATCGCACGGTCGAAGAGGCCGTCGCCTCGGCCGTTCCCGCGCGCGACGCGGCCTGAACGCGCGGGGACGACCGACGCCACGCCGGTCGTCCCCGCGGCGCTGGCTCGTGTTCAGGCCGTCCGGCGCTCCGCCGTCTCCAGGCGGATCGCCGTGCGGATCGCGTCTCGTGCGCGACGACGATCTCCCGCCGCGTCGTACGCGAGCCCCAATCGGTAGCGCGCGCGCCAATCGCCGGGGTGCTCCTCGACGTCGGCGCGGTAGCGCGGAAACAGCGCGTCGCCGTCCTCGCGCTCGATGCGGCCGCTGGGACGAACGGGAAGGTCCTCGTCGGGCAGCCCGCCCTCGGCCTCCAGCCGCTCGCCCAATCGCTGTGCACGCACGCCGAACCACAGCTCCCGACCGATCGCCCAGATGGCCAGGGCCGGAAGGACGAGCAGCGCCACGCCCATGACGACGCCGACGGTTTCGCCGCTCGAGAGCAGCACGATGGCCCGCTGCCCCGCCAGCACGACGTACATCAGCAGAAGCACCGTCATGACGGCGACCGCGATGCGGACTCTCATGCGCTGGTGACGCCCGCCACCTGGCCCGACACGTCGCCGTCGGCGATGGGGGCCTCGGGCGGCAGGGGTCGCACGCGTACCCCGATGTCGATGAAGCTGTCGAGGCCCACGTGCACCCCGCGCGCGTCGCGGGCGGCGGCGAGGGCGATCCGGATGCCGGGAGCGTACGCCCTGGCCGGCTCGATCGTGTCGTGGACGACGGTGAGCGACTCCCCCGCACCCGAGAGAATCGTCTCCTGCCGGGCGACGACGCCTGGACGGCGGAGCGAGTGGATGGGGACCGATGCGACACGCTGGCCACGGGCTCGCTGATCGACGTGCGGCGATTCGACGGGTCCGACATCGGCCCGCGCCGCTGCGATCAGCTCGGCCGTGCGCACGGCGGTACCGCTGGGTGAGTCGATCTTGGTCTCGTGGTGCGCCTCGATGATCTCGATCGAGGGGAAGAACGGCGCCGCGGCCGCGGCGAGGGCACTGCCGATCACCGAGCCGAGGGAGAAGTTCGGGATGAAGACGGCGCCCGTGCCACTGGCATCCACGAGGGAACGGACCAAGGCGATGCGCTCGTTCGACCAGCCCGAGGTGCCCACCAGCACATTGATGCCGCGTTCGACGGCCGCGCGGACGACGTCGATCGACACCGCAGGCGTGGTGGCGTCGATGACGAGGTCGGCGCCGTCGATCTCGCTGAGCGGAGAGGCCGAGGTGAGCACCGCCGTCACCTCGTAGCCGTCCTCGGCGTCGACGACCGCGCGGATCACTCCGCCCAGCTTTCCGGTTCCCCCCACGATGGCCACACGCGTCGTCATGCGTCCAGCCTAGGCGCGAGCACCCGGCGTCGCGGCGTTATCCACAGACGCGCCGCGGACGAACTCAGACGGGAAGCGGGTCCACCAGGCCGGTGCGCAGCTCCACCGGCAGGTGCGCCAAGTCGTTGTGGGAGAGCAGCGTCCAGGGGCGCCCCTTCTTCTGCGCGATGACCGTCAGGCCGCAGTACGCCTGGTTGATCGTCATCCAGCGCCAGTCGGGCGCCTGCAGAACCTCGCGAACGAACCACGAGATGACGAAGTTGTGCGTGATGACGAGCTCGTGCACCTCGCCCGCCTTGCGGGCGAGGAACTCGGCGGTGGCGTCGGCCATCTGGGCGCGACCGGCGTCGATCTCGGCCTCGCTCACCGAACCGAAGAAGGGCTCGAACACCGAGGGCGTCTCGGGCGTCATCCCGGTGGGGATGCAGTCGAACAGCAGCGCCGAGGACTCGGGCGTGACCGCGGGCAGGCGGTCGGCGACCGCGCGGGCGGTCTGCGCCGCACGCTCGAGAGGCGAGTGCCAGACAGCGTCGAGAGGGAGGCCCGAGAGGCGGTCGGCCAGCAGAGCGGCCTGCCGTTGCCCTCTCGGAGACAGGGGCCCGTCGGTCAGACCGTGTTCGGCATCCTGGTGCTCGCCATGGCGCACCAGGTAGATGTAGTGCGTCACGTCAGCTCACTTCGTCGTCGATCTGCCGTCCCCCGGCCCTCTCGACAAGCCTACGTCACACCCCCGACACCGGGCCGGTCACTCCGCGGCTCGGGCGATATCCGACAGGTGCGCGCGGCTCAGGCGCACGCCCACGGCGCGCATGCACTCCACGACGTGGCGGGGGGCGAAAGCGTTGACGATCGGCGCCGTCACGATCTTCTGCGCGAGCAGCCAGGCGACGGCGACAGCGGCATCCGGGAGTCCGAGCTCCTCGCCCACCGCGTCGAGGGCGCGCAGAACGCGCGAGCCACGACGGTTCAGGTGCGCCGCCACCTGCGTGCCGCGCACCGACTGCGAGGACTGGCCGCGGGTGCGCGTCTCGCCGGCGAGGAAGCCGTGGGCGAGCGGGTGCGAGGGGGTCACGGCCATGTTCTGGGCCGAGGCGATGAGGCGCACGTCGCCCTCGAACTCGGACCGGCGCAGCACGTTGTAGGGGACGTCGAGTACCGCGATGCGCGGGTACCCGGCGGAGGACAGGATGCGGGCCTCGACGAGCTGCGCGGCGGTATAGCCGTGCGCACCAATCGCGCGGACCTTGCCCGACTCCACGAGCCACTCGCTGGTGGCCAGGGTGTCCTCGAGCAGGGCTCGGTCGCCGCGGGCGGCGTCGAGGGAGAGCACGTCGATGCGGTCGGTGCCCAGGCGCGTGAGCGAGGCCTCGACGGCGCGGACGAGATTGACGGAGTCCAACCCCGGGTTGTCGGGGTGGCCGCCGATGCGGACCGTCAGCACCGTGTCGTCGCGCATGCGGCGGGTGCGGAGCCACTCGCCGATGATGAACTCGCTGCGACCGGCGGCGTAGCTGTCGGCCGTATGCAGCGCGTTGCCGCCGAGCTCGGCGTACGCGTCGAGGATCTCGTGGCTCGAGCGGGCGTCGACGTTCCAGCCGAACTCTCCCCCGCCGAGGAACAGGGGGAAGACGTCGAACCCTGTCTCGCCGAGAGGCACGCGCACGTGAGAGCCGAGGCCGGGGCCCTGCAGGGTGATCGGCGACGAGGGGTGCGCAGCACGATCCCGACGCAGGCGCGGCGAGGCCGTCTCATCGACGCCCGAGCCGCTCATGGTGAGGTCCTCTCCCCGCGATGCCGGATGACGGTACGGAACCACCCGTATCACCACGCCCCCCGACGTACTACGAGGCTAGGCCTTCCCCGAGACCGGCCAGCCCATTGCCCCGCCGTGGCGATAAACATTGCGTAACGCTTGCGCGGCGATCGTCACACCCGCCCCACGGGCCACACGACGGATGCCCGCCCCGCGAGAGCGGGACGGGCATCCGGTGATCAGAGGATCAGCCTTCGGCGGGAGCCTCGGGACCCTGGCTCGCGGCGGCCGAGCTCTCCGTGTCGGCGGGCTCGGGCGTGGTGGCCTCCTCGTCGAGCACGGGCTCGAGCGACAGCTTGCCGCGGTCGTCGATCTTCGTGATGCGCACGAGGATCTTGCGACCGACCGAGAGCACGTCTTCGACGTTCTCGACGCGCTTGCCGCCGGCGAGCTTGCGGACCTCGCTGACGTGCAGCAGGCCGTCCTTGCCGGGAAGCAGCGAGACGAACGCGCCGAAGGTCGCGATCTTGACGACGGTTCCGAGGAACTGCTCGCCCACCTCGGGGTTGGTCGGGTTGGCGATGGCGTTCACCTGGGCACGGGCGGCCTCGGCCGAGGGGCCGTCGGTCGCGCCGATGTAGACGGTGCCGTCGTCCTCGATCGAGATCTGTGCGCCGGTCTCGTCCTGGATGGAGTTGATCGTCTTGCCCTTGGGCCCGATGAGCTCACCGATCTTGTCGACCGGGATCTGGACGCTGATGACGCGGGGCGCGGTGGGCGCCATCTCGTCGGGGGCGTCGATCGCCGAGTTCAGGACGTTGAGGATCGTCAGACGAGCCTCCTTGGCCTGGGTGAGCGCGGCCGCGAGCACCGACGACGGGATGCCGTCGAGCTTGGTGTCGAGCTGGATCGCGGTGATGAACTCGCTCGTTCCGGCGACCTTGAAGTCCATGTCGCCGAGAGCGTCTTCTGCGCCGAGGATGTCGGTCAGGGCGGCGTAGCGCGTCTGTCCGTCGACCTCGTCGGTGACCAGGCCCATGGCGATACCGGCGACGGGGGCGCGAAGGGGCACACCCGCGTTCAGCAGCGACAGGGTCGAGGCGCACACCGAGCCCATCGACGTCGAACCGTTGGAGCCGAGAGCCTCGGACACCTGACGGATCGCGTAGGGGAACTCCTCGCGGCTGGGGAGCACGGGAACGAGAGCACGCTCGGCCAGGAAGCCGTGGCCGATCTCGCGACGCTTCGGGCTGCCCACGCGACCGGTCTCACCGGTCGAGTACGGCGGGAAGTTGTAGTGGTGCAGGTAACGCTTGCTCGTGATGGGCGAGAGCGAGTCGATCTGCTGCTCCATCTTGAGCATGTTCAGCGTGGTGACGCCCAGGATCTGGGTCTCGCCGCGCTGGAAGATCGCCGAACCGTGCACGCGCGGGATGACCTGCACCTCGGCGTCGAGCGGTCGGATGTCGGCGAGGCCACGGCCGTCCATGCGCACGCCCTCGGCGAGGATGCGACCGCGGACGATGGTCTTGGTGACCGACTTGTACGCGGCGTTGAACTCCAGGGTTGCGACGGCGGGCAGCTCGCCCGACTCGACGGCGGCGAGGAGCTGCTCCTTGACGGAGGTCTTGACCTCGTCGTCGGCGTTCTGGCGCTCCTGCTTGTCGGCGATCTGGTAGACGGGCACCAGACGGTCGTAGGCACGACCGGCGACGAAGTCGTAGGTCTCCTGGCTGTATGCCGGGAAGACGGGGAACGACTGGATCTCCTTGGCCGCGGTACGGGCGACCTCGTTCTGCGCGTCGACCAGCTGACGCAGGAAGGGCTTGGCAGCCTCGAGGCCCTCGGCCACGACCTGCTCGTTCGGCTTGGTGGCGCCGCCCTTGATCATGTTCCAGCTGCCCTCGGTGGCTTCGGCCTCCACCATCATGATGGCGACGTCGCCGTCGTCGAGCACGCGGCCGGCGACGATGAGGTCGAAGACGGCGTCTTCGAGCTGCGTGACGGTCGGGAAAGCGACCCACTGGTCGGCGTTCTCGCCCTGGCCGGGGATGAGCGCGAGACGCACACCGGCGATGGGACCCGAGAACGGCAGACCCGAGATCTGGGTCGACAGCGAGGCGGCGTTGATCGCGAGGGCGTCGTAGAACTCCCCGGGAGCGATCGAGAGCACGGTGACGACGATCTGGACCTCGTTGCGGAGGCCGTCGACGAACGACGGGCGCAGCGGCCGGTCGATGAGGCGGCACACGAGGATGGCCTCGGTGGAGGGGCGACCCTCGCGGCGGAAGAACGAGCCGGGGATCTTGCCGGCGGCGTAAGAGCGCTCTTCGACGTCGACGGTCAGCGGGAAGAAGTCGAATCCTTCACGCGGGTGCTTGCCGGCGCTGGTGGCCGACAGGAGCATCGTCTCTTCGTCGAGGTAGGCGGCGACAGCGCCCTGAGCCTGCTGAGCGAGGCGTCCGGTCTCGAACCGGACGGTACGGGTGCCGAAACGGCCGTTGTCGAGAACGGCTTCAGCGGCGGTGATTTCTGGACCTTCCAAGAGGTCCCTCCTTCTTTGTTTAGGCTCGCCGCCCCGTGTGGGCGACGAGCTGACATGCGAAGGAGCAGGAACAGGCAGAAAGGGCGCGCCGACGAATCGGCCCGGAAATCCCGGCGACTGGCCACCAGTAGACGACCACCCGGCGATCCGACGGGGAGTCCACCACAGGGGACCAGCGTCTGCCGGCCTGCTCCGTGAGCTCATATGTAGTTGAGCCGATGCCGAGGCGGCATCCTTCCCCACCCTATCAGCGACCACCGTTCGGGGGTGGGCAGCACACGGGATCGTGCTCTAGCGTGACCTCATGGGCCTCATTCGTCGCATGAGTCACACGCTTCTCGCGTGCGTCGTCGTCGGCGCGGCCCTCGTACCCTCTCCCGCCTCGGCGGGCGTCCGCACCGGCCATGCCCTCGCCGTCGTCGACGACAGCGCCGTGGCCCAGGTGAAGCAGGAATTGGATGCCGCGGAGGCCGATGCCGCAGCCGCGTCGCACCGTGCCCTCGATGCGTCGGCCGTCGCCGAGCAGACGCGCCTCCAGGCCGAACGGACCGCGGCGCGCGCGGCGGAGCTGACCGCGCAGAGCGCCTCGGCCGATGCCGCGGAGACCTCCAGCGCCGCCGCCGCGGGAGCGAGTGCCGCGCGGTTGTACCGAACCGTGGGCAGTGGCCCCCTCGTGGCGCAGCTCCTGACGGACGCCGATCCCGATTCGCTGCTCGAGCGGCTCGGCATCCTGGATCGTGTGTCCGAGGTCACGGCACGCACCGCGGGCCGGGCCCGCAGCGCGGCCGACGTCGCCACCTCTCTGCGCGAGCAAGCGGAGCAGGCCCGCGACGAAGCCGCGCGCCTCGCCGACGACGCGCGGACCACCGCCGCGACCGCGCAGAGCGACGCCGAGGCCGAGGCCGAGACCGTGCGGGCGGCGCAGGCACGCCTCGATGATCTGTACGCCCAGCTCGCGGCGTTGCGGGCGACCACCGCCGCTCAGGAACGCGCGGCGCGCGAGCAGGAGAAGGTGCAACGCGACGCGCAGCAGCCCGGCGGGTCGGCGGGAGGACCGGTGGCGGCTACCGGCGGCGGATCGGGCTCCGGCGGCGGGTCGACGGGTGGGTCCGGCGGGTCGAGCTCGTCCGGCGGTGCGGGCTCCGGCGGTTCGAGCTCTGGCGGCGGCTCGAGCCCGGGCGGCGGGTCCGGCGGCGGGTCGACCGCCCCGGCGGGGCCGGTCATGAGCCCCGGCGAAGCGCGCTCCGCGGCCCGCGGCGCGATCGGTCGCTACGGCTGGGGCGACGACCAGTTCTCGTGCCTCGTCTCGCTGTGGAACCGCGAGTCGAGCTGGCGGGTCGACGCCTACAACAGCGGCAGCGGCGCCTACGGCATCCCCCAGGCGCTCCCCGGCGACAAGATGGCCGCCTTCGGCCTCGACTGGCGCACGAACGCGAACACCCAGATCTCCTGGGGCCTGTCGTACATCAGCTCGCGATACGGATCCCCCTGCGGGGCGTGGGATCACTCTCAGCGCACCGGCTGGTACTGACGATCCGGGTCGAGCCCGCGCGAAACGCGAGAGAGCACACCAGCTCAGCGCGCATCGTCGTGTGACGTCGAGCCGATCGTGAGATCCCGAACGGGGGGCTCACACCGCGTCGGCGCGCTGGCGATCACCGCGGGTCGGCAGCTCGACGAGGCCGGTGTGCTTGGCGACGATCCCGTCTCCCGCGGTGCGCCCGCGCAGGCGCCGCCACACCCACGGCAGCGCGTCGCGTGTGAGCCAGGTCCCTCGCGACCGCTCGGCGTCGTCGGCGTGCAGAGCCTCGTCGAGTCCGAGCAGCGCTCGCGCATCCGGCACGCCCAGCGCCTCCGCCGCCCGGTAGGCGACGAGGCGGTGCCCGGCCGAGCTGAGGTGCACGAGGTCGTCGGCCCACATCGACGCCTCACCGATCTCGCCCACCGCCTCGAGATCGAGCAGGATGGCGCCCTGCTCGGCGGCGATGCGGCGCACGTGCACGTTGTACGCGGCGAAACGCCGGGCGAAGATGCGCGCCGCGGGCCGGCGCGGGAGGAACGTCGTGACCAGCAGAACGTCGGCGCCGCTGCGGCGGACCGCCCGCACCGCCGACTCGACCTCGGCCACCAGGGCCGGCAGCACCGGGGCGGGGCCGACGAGGTCGTTCGCCCCGATGAGGATCGACACGAGATCGGGTTTCAGCTCGAGCGCGGCAGGGATCTGCTCGTCGATGAGGTGTCGCACCCGCCGGCTGCGCACGGCGAGGTTCGCGTAGCGGAACGGCCCCTGATCCGTGGTGCCCGCGAGCAGCTCGGCGAGGCGGTCCGCCCACCCGCGGAACTGACCCGACGGCATGCGCGACGCGTCGCACAGACCCTCCGTGAGCGAATCGCCCAGGGCCACGAAGCGCGTCCACCGCCCTCGGGTTCGGGATGCCGTCGTGCCCGCCGGTCGTGGGCTCGTACGCCGCAGCAGACTGTCGTCGACGCGGCGCAGAGCCACGGCGTCGCGGTAGTGCTCGATCAGTGCCCCGGTCAGGGCCGACCATGTCCGTCCCTCGACCGAGTCGCGCGCCGCACGGGCGAAGGCGCGGCGCTTCGACTCGTCGCCGATGAGGTCCGCGACCCGGGTGCGCAGATCGTCGAGGTCGCCGGGCTTGTACAACCACCCGTCCACGCTCGAGCGCACGAGATCCAGCGGCCCGCCCACGCCGGTGGCGACGACCGGGACACCGCTCGAGAGCGCCTCCTGGATTGTCTGGCCGAACGTCTCGCTCTCCCCCGGATGCACGAACACGTCGAAGCCCGCGAGGGACGATGCGAGCTCGGCGCCATCCAGGTGGCCCGTGAACACGGCATCCGGTATCGCCCGCTCCAGCGCCGGACGCGACGGTCCGTCCCCCACGATCACCAGGCGCGTAT
Source organism: Microbacteriaceae bacterium (assembly GCA_022702225.1). Lineage (GTDB taxonomy): Bacteria > Actinomycetota > Actinomycetes > Actinomycetales > Microbacteriaceae > Microbacterium. The sequence goes on from JAKOMY010000061.1 coordinate 18,903, forward strand.
CGGGCAGGTCGGCAAGGGCACGCAGGTCGTCGACCTGCTTCTCGGGGGCGAGACGCCCGACGTAGCCGATGATGCGCTCGCCGTTCGGCGCGATCCGCGCTCGCCACGCGTCGTCGCGGTGCTCGGGGGCGAAGCGCACGGCATCCACTCCCCTGCCCCACCGGCGGATGCGGTCGACACCCAGCTCTTCGAGCTGACGGGTCGAGGCCGACGACGGGGCGAGCGTCAGGGTCGCGCGACGGTGCAGGCGCGCGACGTGGCCCGCGACGAGGGCCGTGGCATGCGGGAGGCCGTACTTCTGGGAGTAGGCGACGACGTCGGTCTGATAGACGGCGACCGAGGGGATCTTGAGCGCGTCGGCGGCGGCGAGCCCCTGCCAGCCCAGCACGAAGGGGGATGCCAGATGCACGACGTCGGGATCGAAGTCGCGCAGCAGCGCGCCCAGGCGCGCCGCTCGGGCGAACACCACGCGCACCTCGGGATAGGAGGGCAGCGGCACCGAGCGCAGCAGCTCGGTGCGGGCTCCGTGCAGGTCGGCGGTGACGTCGCCGGACTTGGGGGCGATGACCAGCGTCTCGTGCCCCGCCTCGGCGAGATGGCGCAGAACGTGGAGAACGGAACCGGTGACCCCGTTCATGTGCGGCAGGAAGGATTCGGCCAGCAGCGCGACTCTCACGTGACCAGGGTGGAGCGCATCCGCCTCCCGTGGGAGCGCGGAGGGGCCGACGTTCGCGATGTTCACCGGATGCTCCGCTCGGCGTCACCGCCGCGTCGGCGGGGCGTCTCGATCGGCGGCGGAGAGTGACGGAATGGACGGAGTCGACGCCTGGCTGCAGGCGATCGCGGCGAGCCCCTGGGCTCTGCTCGGCATGGCCGCCCTCGTGTTCGCCGACGCGTTCCTGGTCGTCGTGCCGGGAGAGGCTGCGGTGACGGCATTCGGGGCGCTGGCCGTGTCGCACGGGACGCCGCCGTTGGCCGGGGTCATCGTCGTCGCGGGGCTCGCCGCCTTCGCGGGAGACGCCTGTTGCTACCTCGTGGGGCGCACCGTCGGCGTCGAACGCTGGGCGTGGATGCGCGGACCCCGCGTGCGCGCGGCGCTCGAGTGGGCCCGAGCGCGCCTCGAGCGCAACGCCGCCGTGGTGCTGTTCACGGCGCGCTTCGTGCCCTTCGCCCGGCTCGCCGTCAACCTTGCTGCGGGCGCCGCGCGGGTGAATCCGGTGCGCTACCTCGGCGTCGCGGCGCTGGCGGCCCTGGCGTGGGCGGCGTACCAGGCGGTGGTCGGCGCGGTCGTGGCCGCGGTCGTCCCGGGCGGCCCGGTGGTCGCGGTGATCGTGTCGATCGTCGTGGCGGTCGGGATCGGCGTGGGCATCGATCTCGTGCTGGCGCGGAGGGCGCGACGCCGGTCGAGCGTGGAGGCGTGACGGCCGCGCCGGTCGGCGCGGATGCTCGGCGGGCGGACGGACCGGGACGAGGGAGGCACGCCCCCACCCCGAACCCCTCGGCGTTCAGTCCGAAGAGACCGTGACGCCCGCGGCACGGAACGGGGCGAGCGTGCGTTCCAGCGGCGCCCACCCCCGCGGATCGAGCGGCACGAACACGGTGCGCGCGGCGCGCGCCGTCGCGCGATCGAGCTGGGCACGAAGATCGGCCGTCGCGGTCGACGGGTCTGCGCGCCCGACGAGGTCGACCGTCGCTTGACCATCGCTGACGATCACGAGGCGGCAGCGCTCGCGCGGCGCGTCTCCGAACTGCTCCAGAGCGCATCTGACGGCATCCGCGAGGGGCGTGCCGCCACCGCCCTGGGCGCTCGCGCGCTGAAGGGTCGCACGGGCGCGGGATGTGCGGGCGGTGCGCTGCTGCACCACACGCGAGAAGGATCCGGCCGCGAGCACGATGCTCACATCGCCCCGGTCCCGGTACACGTGCGCGAGGGCGGCGTCCGCGACGCGGCGCGCGTGCGCGGCTCCGGCCGTTCCCATCGACGATGAGCCGTCGACCACGATCACCGTGTGCGATGCCGTGGGCTCGTTCCGCAGACGCCCGCGCAGGTCGTCGCGAGCGAGGGCGAGCTCACCCGTCGCGCCGGTCGTCGCGTGCCGGCGCAGAGCGCGTTGCAACGTGGGGAGGATCGCGATGCGCCCGCCCGCCCTCTCCGGGGCGACGATGCGACCGGGCCGGCCCCGACCGCTACCTGCCCGCATCGCACCGCGACGGGCGCTCCGCCCCGCCCGCACCGTCGCTCGAACGACGGTGTCGCTCCGGGTGGGGTCGGCGAGCGCGACGGCACGGGCGGAGGGGTTCTCGCCGGGCTCGTGGGTCGCCACACCGGCTTCGGGCGCCCCGTCGGCCGATGCGGTGGCCGGCGCGGCGGCGGACGTCGGGGCACGCGGGTCGCCCGCCTCGCGGGGGCTCTCCCCGCCGTCATCGGCCGAGGGCTCCGCGGCGCAGACCTGCTCCGCCGCCTCGTCGGTCGCCGGACCCGCGTCCGCCGACGTGTCCTCTCCCCCACTGCCGGCCTCGGGCGCGGCGGCTTCACCCCCATCCGCGGACTGCTCCTCGCCCCCGCTCCCTTCCACCGCCGTCTCGTCCTCGCCGTCAGCGCTGTCGTCCCCCTCCGCGCCCACCGCCCACTCACCGGGCGGCTCAGCGGCATCCGTCCCGTTCGGCATCTCATCCGACGCGCCGTCCGTCCCTTCGACGTCGCCGTCGTCGCTCGCCCGCACCGCCCGCCCGTGGGGGACGGCGATCATCGCGCGCACGAGGGCGACGGGGTCGCCTTTCCATCCCTCCGAGACGAGGGTGGATGCCAGGACGCAGGCCGCGACGTCGATCGCTCCGTCGTGCACACCGTGCGTCGCCAGCACCCTGACGACACGACGCCACAGCCCCGCTTCGTCCTCGCCCGCCGGCCTCCGCCCCGGCGCCACCCGTCCGCCCACGTCGACGACGACGGTGCAGAGGCGGCGCACCGTGCGGGGCAGCGTCGTCCCCTCGGGACACAGCGCGAGGACCCGGGCGGTCTTCGGGGGCGGCTCGTCCGCATCCGCTCGCCGAACGACCCGGGAGGCCTGCGGACGCAGAGAGCGGAAGACCTGCTCGGCGCGCTGGGCGTCACCCGTCAGCGCGAGACCGAACGGGGCACCGGAGCGCCACGCCTCGATCACCGCGTGAGCAGCGGGTGCGAGCGGGATGTCTCCCGCGATCTCCGCGCGGAGCTCTGCCACCGCACCGTCGGCGCGCGAGCCGGTCGCGGCGGTGGGGCGATCGGGTGGTGCGACGCGCGTCTCAGGCAACGCGCCGCCCCAGCACCGCGGTCGCGGCGACCCGCACGCGGGCAGCGGCGACCGATACCGGCTCGAGGGCGGTGCGCGGCGTGCGGTGCTG
>JAKOMY010000070.1 GCA_022702225.1 Microbacteriaceae bacterium
GGGGGAGTCTTGAGGCTCACTTCTGGTCGTCCTTCGTGACGGCGCCGGTCATGAGCCCGACGAGTTCTTCCATGGAGGTGTTCTTGGCGTCGACGTTCGCGACCCGGGTGCCCAGGCGCAGCACCTGGATGCGGTCGGATACGTCGATGACGTGCGGCATCGAGTGCGAGATGAAGACGACGGCGATGCCCTTGTCGCGGACGCGCCGGATCGTTTCGAGGACGTTCTTGGTCTGGCGGACGCCGAGGGCCGCGGTCGGCTCGTCGAGGAACACCACGCGAGACGCCCAGTGCACGGCGCGGGCGATCGCGATCGCCTGACGCTGACCGCCCGACATCTCACCGACGGGGGAGGTGAGGGAACGCACCGTGGCGCCGAGCTCGTCGAACGCCGCGCGGGAGGCCTTCGCCATGTCCTTGGTCTTCATGAAGCCCAGGGCCCCCGCCACACCGGGGCGACGGATCTCGCGGCCGAGGTACATGTTCTGCACCGGGTCGAGGTGGGGAGCGAGAGCGAGGTCCTGATACACCGTCTCGATGCCGAGGCTCGAGGCGATCTGCGGGTTCGACATGTCGATCGGCTTGCCGTCGAAGAGGATCTCGCCCTCATCGACCGCGAGGTTGCCCGACAGGGCCTTCACCAGGGTCGATTTGCCGGCGCCGTTGTCGCCGATGAGTGCGGTGACCTCACCGGGGTAGACCTCGAAGTCGACGTCGTTGAGGGCGCGGACGGATCCGAACTGGCGCGACAGGCCGCGCGCCTGCAGCACGGGCACGGTCGTGGTGGTGCTCATGAGGAAGCTCCTTCGTGGGGACCGACGGGGGCATCGGAGACGGTGACGATGAGATCGGCGCGGTGGCGGCCGCGTTCGACGACGAGCGCGTTACGCTCGTCGACCTCGCGGACCCAGGCGACGGCCTCGTCGTGGGGATGGTCGTGGGAGAGGCGGCGTGCGATGAGTCGTTCGCGGCGGGCGTGCGCCTCGATGTCGAGGAACCACACCTCGTCGAGGCGGGGAGCCACGGCATCCCACCCGAACTCGTCGTGCAGGAGGTAGTTGCCCTCGGTGATGACGAGCGGCACGTCGGCGGGCACGAGGACCGCCGAGCCGATGGACTCCTCGAGTCGGCGGTCGAAGCGCGGGGCGTACACGGCGTGACCGGCGCGGATGCGATCGAGCAGGGCGACGTAGCCGTCGACGTCGAAGGTGTCGGGCGCACCCTTGCGGTCGCGTCGGCCGAGCCGGAGGAGTTCCTCGTTGGCGAGGTGGAAGCCGTCCATGCCGACTAGGACCGCGTCGTCGCCGAGAGCGGCGAGGAGGGCGTCGCTCACGGTGGACTTGCCCGCGCCGGGCGTTCCGCACAGACCCAGCACGCGACGCTCGCCGGTGGCCACCAGCTGCCGTGCACGCTCGACGAGGTCGTCGAGGTGCGCGGCTGCGGCCGTGGTCGGCGCGGCGTTCTCCGAGGTGGGGGTCACGGCGGTGTGGTCCTTCCGGGGACGCCGCACGTCGAGTGTGCTGCGTCGATGAAGCGGTTCCGGCGAGCGATCGCCGGTCGAACTCCGGTTACGCTAAGCCCACCGTGACACCGGTGTCAACACCCGTGATCAATTCGTCATGACACCGAAGTCATCCGCGTGATTCTGTGGTTATCATGGGCCGCGACGACATCGCCGTCGTCCTCGCCTCCAGGACCTTCGAAAGAGCCCTCCATGACCGAATTCACCGATCGCACCATCCTCGTCACCGGAGCCGGCGGCGGCATCGGCGGAGCGACCGTCCGCCATCTCGTCGCCGCCGGAGCGACGGTGCTCGCCGCCGGTCGCGACGCCGACAGCGTCGCCGCGATCTCCGCCGAGACCGGAGCCGAGCCCGTCGTCTTCGACCTCGAGTCGGAGGAGCAGATCCGCACCGCGATCGAGGGACGAGACCTGTACGGCGTCGTCAACTGCGGAGGCTGGGGAGGCGAGATCGCCACACCGATGGAGACCGACATCGATGTCTTCGACAAGGTCATGAGCATCAACGCGCGCGGCTCGCTGCTGGTCACCAAGTACGCCTCGCGCGAGATGATCCGCGTCGGCAAGGGTGGCGCGATCGTCAATGTGTCGAGCCAGGCGAGCCTCGTCGCCCTGACCGGGCACATCTCGTACGGGTCGTCGAAGGCGGCGCTCGACAACATCACGCGCGTCTCGGCACTCGAGCTCGGCGGCTACGGCATCCGCGTGAACAGCGTGAACCCGACGGTAGTGATGACGCCGATGTCGGCCTGGTACTGGGGGCGCCCCGACATCGAGGGCCCCTTCCTCGAGGCCATGCCGCTGCACAAGTGGGCCACCGAGGACGACATCGCCGCCCCCATCGTCTTCTTGCTCGGCGACGGTGCCGGCATGATCTCGGGCGTCTCGCTCCCCATCGACGGCGGCTACTCCAGCCGCTGATCCCGGATGCCACGCAGGCGGCGCCGCGGTGGGCGGCGTCGCTTTCGCGGTTCGGGGCGGGCGCGTCGCGGATCCTCCGGGATTTGCGCAAACTCAGTCGGGTTTCCGGCCTTGGGGGCTGATTTTGTGTGGGTTGCTGAGTGTGTGCGGATTGCTGAGTGTGTGCGGGCGCCGAGTGTGGGCGTCGCGCATCCTCTGGGATTTGCGTGAGCTCAGTCGGGTTTCGGGCCTTGCGGCTGACTTTGTGTGGGTTGCTGAGTGTGTGCGGACACCGAGTGCGGGTGTTGCGCATCCTCTCGGATTTGCGCAAGCTCACTCCGGGTTCGGGCCTTGCGGCTGATTTTGTGCGGATTGCTGAGTGTGCGCGGACACCGAGTGCGGGTGTTGCGCATCCTCGGGGATTTGCACGAGCTCAGTCGGGTTTCGGGCCTCGGGGCTGACTTTGTCCGGATTGCTGAGCTTGCGCGGGCCCGTTCCGGGCTACAAGCCCAGAGCCCGCCGCAGGTAGTCGTTACGGAAGACACCGCGCGGGTCGATCTCTCGCGCCACCGCGAGGAAGTCGTCCGAGCGGGGGAGGGTCGACAGGATCCGCTCGCCGGGCATCGTGAACGCCTTGCCCCAGTGCGGGCGGGCATCGAAGGGTGCGAGCACCTGCTCGATCGCGGGGAGCACCGCCAGGACGCCGTCGGTGTCGTTGCGCCACGTGAAGTGGATGACCATGACATCGCGCTGGTACGCCGGGCTAAGCCACAGCTCGTCGGCCGCGACCGTGCGCA
>JAKOMY010000085.1 GCA_022702225.1 Microbacteriaceae bacterium
CTTCAGCCCCGCGCCGCCCACCACTCCCGCAGGCGCTTCTCGGCCTCGTCCTCGCCGAGCACGCCCTCGTCGAGTCGCAGGTCGAGCAGGAAGCGATACGCCTCGCCCACCTCGCGACCCGGCTTCAACCCGAGCACCTCTTGAATGCGGTTGCCGTCGAGCTCGGGGCGGATCGAGTCGATCTCCTCCTGCTCGCGGAGCGCCGCGATGCGGGCCTCGATGTCGTCGTACGCGGATGCCAGGCGCTGGGCCTTCCGCTTGTTGCGGGTGGTCACGTCGGCACGCGTGAGGATGTGCAGACGCTCGAGCTCATCGCCCGCGTCGCGCACATAGCGGCGGACCGCGGCATCCGTCCACGCCCCCTCGGCGTAGCCGAAGAATCGCAGGTGCAGCTCGACGAGGCGCGAGACGACGGTCGTGGTCGCGGCGTCGAAGCGCAGGGCCTGCAGGCGCTTGCGTGCCATGCGCGCGCCCTTGATGTCGTGGTGGTGGAAGGTCACACCGCCGCCCGCCTCGAGTCGTCGGGTGGCGGGCTTGCCGATGTCGTGCAGCAGCGCTGCCAGGCGCAGGGGCACGTCGGGCGCGGCATCCGGGTGTCGTTGCTTCTCGAGCGCGATGGCCTGGCGCAGCACCGTCAACGAGTGCTCGTAGACGTCCTTGTGGTGGTGGTGCTCATCGACCTCGAGGCGCAGCGCCGGCACCTCGGGCAAGAACTCCTCGATCAGACCGGTTTCGACGAGCACCCGGATGCCGCGGACCGGGTCATCGGTCTGCATGAGTCGCACGAGTTCGGCCTGTACCCGCTCGGGACTGACGATCTGCAGGGAACCGCGCAGCTCGCGGATGGCATCGAGGGTGTCGGGGTCGACGGCGAAGTCGAGCTGCGACGAGAAGCGAGCCCCGCGCAGCATGCGCAACGGGTCATCGCCGAAGCTCACGGCCGGGTCGATGGGGGTGCGCAGGCGCCCCGCGACCAGGTCTTCGACGCCGCCGGTGGGGTCGACGAGCGTGCGGGCGGGAACCCGCAGCGCCATCGCGTTGACCGTGAAATCACGACGGCTGAGGTCGGCCTCGAGGGTGTCGCCGAACGCGACGGTGGGCTTGCGGGTGACCCCGTCGTAGCTGTCGGCGCGATACGTGGTGATCTCGACCTGCTCGCCCTTCACCCGGGCACCGATCGTGCCGAAGGCCCGACCCACGTCCCACTGCACCGACGAGACGGGCTTCACCAGCGCGAGGATCTCGTCGGGGCGGGCGTCAGTCGTGAAGTCGAAGTCGTGGGTGACGCGGCCCAGCAGGGCATCGCGCACGGGACCCCCCACGATCGCCAGGTCGCGACCGGCGTCGGCGAAGACGCGGGAGAGTTCGGCGACCACGGGATGCGCGGCGAGCTCCTCGAGGCGCGCGAGACCCTCAGCCATGTTCAGCATGCCTTCGAGCCTATCCGGGGCCGCTGGACGCCACCGAGCGAGGTGGGCGGTGGATCAGTCGTCTGCGAAGCCCACGAACCCCGTCACCAGCAACTCGCGCACGCGCGGCAGCAGATCCGCGCGCAGGGCCTCGGCATCCACCTCCATCAATTGGGCGATCGCATCGATGAGAGCGCCCACCGCCAGGTCGCCGTCGCATGCGCCGACGAGGGCCGCGAGCCCCGGGTCGACCTCGAGCGTTCGCGCGAAGCCACCGCCCTGACGCAGTTCGATGACCGAGGGGTCCTCCTCGCCCGGGCGGTGGTGGCGTGCCTCGGTGACGTCGGGGGCGACGCGCAGCAGGCTCGCCGCCAAACCCTCGTCGTCGAGCAGCGCAGCTCGGTCGTGCGCGGCGAGGGATGCCGACAGGTGCGGCCCGAAGGCCGATTCCCCGCCACCCGAGACGCGCTCGTAGCGCGCGAGCGTGGGTCCACCGGCGAGAGGTCTGCGCAACAGCACGTACCCGAACCCGACACCCGTCACCCCGCGACTCGCGAAGTCCTCGAGCCACGCGTCGATGAGCCGCGCGTAGGCGGGGGTCCCGGGCACCGTACCGCCGTCGCGCACCCACAGCTCGGCGTAGGCGAGGGGGTCGAGCACCTCGCGCTCGATGACCCACGCGTCGAGCGACGGTCCGACCCATCCGCGCACGCGATCGAGCCCCGACTCGCCCCAGCGGTACTCCCAGTTGCCCAGCGACTGCGCCACCGCGCCGGGGGCGAGGTGCTCACCGATGCCCGAGATGACCGCGGCGACGAGCGAGTCGCCCTCCATTCCGCCGTCGCGGTACTCGTACGCGGGAACCCCGGCGACACGCGGTGTGATGACGAACGGGGGATTGGATGCCACCCGGTCGAAGGTCTCGCCGACGACGGGATCGAACAGCGATCCCCGGCGGGTCTCGATCCCGTCCACACCGTTCACGAGGGCGTTGAGCCGGGTGAAGCGCAGGGCGCGCTCGGAGATGTCGGTCGCGACGACGTGGTCGACGAGCCGGCGAAGGCGGAGGGCCTGGATGCCGCAGCCGGTGCCGATGTCGAGGGCCGTGCGCGCTCGACGGGTGAGCTGAAGGCGCGCGAGGGTCTGGGACGCCCCGCCGACACCGAGCACATGGTCCTCGGGAAGGGGACCCTCGAGGGCCGCCTCATCGAGGTCGCTGGCGATCCACCACTCGACCTCGCCCTCGTCGTCGGCGAAGGCCTGGGGCCGCACGAGCGCGGCGGGGGTCACGGCATCCCCCGAGATCTCCAACAGCCCGAGAGCCGCCGCCCCGT
>JAKOMY010000088.1 GCA_022702225.1 Microbacteriaceae bacterium
GCGGGGCGGCACCATTGCTCACCCACCGCCTCTGCGCGATGCTCAATCGCCGCGACGCCGACGGCGTCCTCGCGAGATGACGAAGACCGCGCCGACGACGATGACGGCCGCCGCCAGGAGCGGGATCAAGACGAAGGCGAACCGCCCCGCCTCGGCTTCCGGGGCGGGCTCCTCCTGCACCGCGCCCGCGACAAGGGACTCACCCGAGCTGATCGAGAAGCTGATTCCACGCGCCGTCGGGCTCGCCGTACTGTCCTCGTGGAGCGACGCGGTGCCGCTGTCGCGGACGACCTGCGTCGGAACCACGGCATCGGCAGGCCCCGAGGGAAGGAGGAACAGCGCAGCGATGAGGGCGGTGGCGGACAGCGCGGTGGTGATGGAGCGCACGGACGGATCCCTTCGTCGGAGCCGCTACGGTAACCAGCGACGGCCCCTCCCGAGCGGTGGTAGACGCGGCCGCCCGCAACCGGTATGACCTTCGCAGCCACTCCGCGCATAGGCTGTCGACAAGCCCGCAACCGGAGGAAGGGGTGCGATGGACTCGCGGTCTCCACGCCCGATCGGGTTCGCGCTGTGCGTCGTCGCGGTGATGGTGCTGGCTGCCCCGACGCTCGTCCTTCCCGCGGATTCCCCGACCGAGCCCAAGCTCGTCTTCGCCGCCGCCGGAGCGATCATCTTCGCTCTCGCCGTTCTACGGATTCGTCGAGAGCCCGCCGCGCGGGCCCCGGAGGCGCGTTCGGACGACGACGTCAGCGATCGCTGAGAGCGGCGATCTCTTCAGGGCTGAGGATCGAGATCGGTTCGGTGGGTACATCCCACGTCGGAAGGGTCTTCACATCTGCTCCTGTGACGGATTCGAGGGCGTGAGCCGAGAGCTGAGGGCTCGGAGTACCCGAGACCAGGACACGGTGCAGGATGCGCGCCGAGACGGGGCGGACTCGCCCAACGCCGACCGAGCGGTCGCCGCGTCGGCGTACGTACCGACGTGTCGCGCGTGACAGTCGAACACGAAGAACGCCCCGGGCGAGCGGCGATCCACGTAGCCGGCGAAGTCCCCGTCCCGCCGGGCGACCGAGAGGTCGTCGTCGAGCCGCGACCAGACGATCGCCCCGACGAGGGGACGGGGCGCGGACAGGATCACGCCGCGCGGACGAGGGAGCGCGTCGGCTTCGACGTCGCAGCCGTCCGCACCGGAGCGGACGTCGCGGCGGGCTCGTCGAGAGCGATGTCGAGGCTGAGACCGCGCGACGAGTTGGCGTCGTTGGCCATGCGCTTCAGCAGGTTCTGATCGAGCGCCTCGGGCTGCTCCGAATCGAAGACGAAGCGCAGGGGAATCGACGGCTGCAGCCAGATGGTCGAACGACCGGTCGGCTCGTCCTGTCCGTGCACCCACGACAGGGTGAAGCTCTCTCCCCGGCGGAGCTTGGTCGCGACGACGACCTTGACGTGCGCCAACATGCGGTCGTCGATGCTGATCGGCTCGGTTGTCGTGCCGTAGTAAAGCTTCGCCATGATGTACCCCTCTGATCGTTGCTCGCAATTTAACTTACTAGGTAGACTAGCGAATAGGCAAGCGAGATATTAGGAGCCCGATGTCGATCGAGAAGACGGCACCTCCGTCGTACTGGTACAGCGACAGCACCGACGATGAGCGTGGAGCGCGGGTCATGGAGGCGATGCGGGCCTACCGTTCGGCCGAGATGGCGATGCGCCGGCGCACGCAGGGCTCGATGGCCATGGGAGAGAACGAGCTGCTCGTGCTTCGGTTCCTGACCAGGGCCACCTCCTCCGGCCGCGATGTCACTCCGGTCGATCTGGCGCGTCACCTCGGTGTCTCCACGGCCTCCGTGACCGCCCTCCTGGACCGACTCGAGCGATCCGGGCATCTGGAGCGCCGCCCGCACCCCTCCGACCGGAGGAAGGTTCTCGTCTCCACCACCTCCCACGCCGATGAGGAGATGCGGGACACCCTCGCCTCCATGCACGACCGCATGATGCAGGCCACTCGCGGTATGACCGAGAGCGAGACCGTAGCGGTCACCGCTTTCCTTCAGCGCATGCGATGCGCCGTCGCCGACGCGTGCGACACGGCGGGCCCCTCGTGCTGTGCGCTGATCACTGCGTGGGAGGATGCTCCCATCGTCCGTTCCGCCGGGGACATCGCTCCCCCGAACGCCGCCTGACGGTCGGTCATTCCGCGACGCGAATCACCTCGGCGATCACCCGCGGGTCGGCGAGCACGCGGAAGTGCCCGCCGCCGGCGAGCACGACGTTGCGGGCACCGGCGAGCTCGCTTCCCTCGGGGATATGCGGGTCGAACGGACCGAACACCGAGACGATGCGCGTATTCACCGCGGCCGACGCGGCGAGCGCCTTCATCGTCGCGTCGCCCGAGGCGAAGGCACGCAGCGAAGGCGTCGGCATGAGGCGGCTGTACCGAGACCCGCCGAACGGAGTGGCGACCGCGACCATCGCACGCACGCGCTCACCGGCAGGGCTGAAGGCCATGACGTGCTTGCCGATGAGTCCGCCCTTGCTGTGCGCGACGAGCACCACGTCATCCAGACCCCGAGAGAGCAGCAGGGCGGCAACCCGTCCGGCGGATTCCGCGATCGGTCGCCGGTTGCCGCCGAGTTCCGTCACGACGTGCACGGGGTGGCCGCGTTCGTGCAGGGCCCGCGCGAGCGGCTCGAGGAAGCGCCAGGTCTCGTAGATGCCCGGGAGCAGGACGACCGGCGTGCCTTCGCCCTCGGCGAGGAGGTCCGCAGCGTCGCGGCCGAGAAGAGCCCGTGCCTGGGCGCGAATCGCGTAGACGTAGTCGCGCGCCCACCATCCCGCGTCGCGCAGAACGGTACGGATCCGCTGCGGCACGGTGGTCACGGCGTCCTTCGACATTCCTTCATCGTGCCGCGCCGACGCACGTGGGCCGGGCGGGTTGCCGCACACATCGAGCCGTGCGATGCAACCCCGGGATCAGCGAATCGGGGTCGACCGTACCGTGTGGCCATGGACATCTCAGACATCCGCTGGAACGAGCCCGCCCGCCAGAAGATCCTCGACGACGCCGACGCCGTGCTGCGCGAGGCCGTCGTCGCGATCGCCCGTGACAGCGACGGGATCTCGTCGGACGAGGCGTTCGCGCAGATCAATGCGCGCATCAAGGATCGCTTTATCGACTACGAGCCCGGCCCGGACATCCGTAGGTACGCGGACGCCATCGCGGCGGGCGAGATCCCCACGGACTCCTGAGCCGCGGACGAGAGGAGACCCCGTGCGCATGCACGGGGCCTCCTTCGCATTACCTGAGAGGACGCTCGGCACCGTCTGCAGCGGCGTAGCCTTCCGGTACCCGGCCCCGGCATCGCCGGCGCGGACGACGTCGATCTCGGCGTCTCCGACGACTCCCGCCCGTCGAGCCCGCCCCCCACACGGGGCTCCGGACGGGAGTCGTCGTCCGGGTCAGCTGTCTTCGCCGTAGCCGCGGATGCTGCGGATGTCGTCTTCGAGCTCTCGCTGCGCGGGGTCGTCGTCCTCGTGGACTGCGGCGTCGGCGGCACGCTGCTGCTGCGCGCCCGCCTTCTTCTCTTCCACGCCCGCGTCGGTCGCGCCGTCCATGACGGGGGCGTCCTGCGTCTCTTCGCGATCGGTCATCGTGGTCCTCCTCGAACAGGTCGTTTCCGGCATCCTGCGGCCTCGAGGGCGTCAGTGGCCGGGGCTTGCGCTCCCCCGGCCGCGGATGCTCACTGCCCGTGGTGTCCCGGATGGCGACGCTCGAGCGCCGAGCCTTCGACGTCGACGTTCGGCACGATGCGATCGAGCCACTTGGGCAGCCACCAGGCGGCGCCGCCCAGCACGTGCATGATCGCGGGCATCAGCAGCATACGAACGATGAACGCGTCGAAGAGCACTCCGAGGCCGAGCCCCAGACCGAACGATTTGATGATGACGGCCTCCGAGGTGATGAAGCCCGAGAACACCGAGATCATGATGATCGCCGCAGCGATCACCACGGTGCGGCCCGCCCGGAAGCCCTGCGCCACGGCCAGCCGCGGAGCGGCGCCGTGCGCCCAGGCCTCACGCATGCCGGTGGTCAGGAACAGCTGGTAATCCATCGCCAGGCCGAACAGGATGCCGACCAGGATCACCGGCAGGAAGCTCAGGATCGGTCCGGGGTTGTGTACCCCGAACAGGCCGCCGAGCCATCCCCACTGGAAGACCGCGGTGACTGCTCCGTACGTCGCGAACAGGGACAGCACGAAGCCGAGGGTGGCGATCAGCGGTACGAGCAGAGAGCGGAAGACCATGACCATGATGAGGAACGACAGACCGACGACGACCACGAGGTAGATCGGCAGAACGTCCGCCAACCCCTCGGAGATGTCGATGTTGATGGCCGCCGCGCCCGCGACGCCGAGGTCGATGTCTCCGTCGACCGGGGGGAGCGAACGCAGGTCGCGCACCAGCCGATCGGTGGACACCGCGTTCGGTCCCTCGGCGGGGATGACCTGGAACGCGGCGAGCGTGCGGTCCTCGGACACCGCGACGGGTGCCACCGCCACCACGTCGTCCTGAGAGAAGAGCTCGCGGGCCACGTCGAGCTGCAGGCCCTGGACGTCGGCCTCGGCGGTACCGGCGGGGAGCGCGGCCGTCACGAGAAGCGGGGCGTTGGATCCGGCGCCGAAAGCCTCCTCGCTCCAGGTGAAGGCTTTGTACCCGGTGGAGTCCTCGGCTTCGCTACCGCCGTCGGGCAACCCCAGGCGCATCGAGAGAGCGGGGATGGCGATCACGAGAAGCACCACGGTCGCCACGAGCATCGTCACGGTGGCGCGCACCGTGGACATCGGGCGCACGGCCCGTCCGTTCGTCGCGACCGGGCCGGTCTCGGCTCGGGCGGCGCGGCGCGGGTGCTCGACGGCGCCGGATGCGGCGGTCGCGCGAGCGCGCGCCCTGCGGCTGAGGATGCGCATGCCCGCGAGCCCGAGCAGGGCGGGGGTCAGCGAGACGGCGATGAGCACCGCGACCAGGACGCTCACGGCCCCCGCGGTTCCCATCAGACCGAGGAACGGGATGCCGGTGATGTTCAGCGCCAGCAACGCGACGATGACCGTGGACCCGGCGAAGACGACGGCGTTGCCCGCCGTCCCGTTGGCGAGCCCGATCGATTCGCGGACATCCGCCCCCGACAGAAGCTGCTTGCGGTGGCGGTAGAGGATGAAGAGCGCGTAGTCGATGCCGACCGCGAGGCCCAGCATCACCCCGAGGAAAGGCGTGACGGATGCCATCTGGATGACACCCGAGAACGACAACGTCGCCATGGCACCGATGGCGACGCCGATGATCGCCGTGGCGATCGGGAAGGACGCCGCGAGCAGCGACCCCAGCACGACGACGAGGACGATGCCGGCGATGGCCACGCCCACGATCTCGCCCACCCCGAAGATCTCGGGCACTCCCTGGGAGATCTCGGTGTTGAACGCCACGTCCACGCCGGCGACCGCCTTCGCGGTGAAATGCTCCACGACCGCTTCTTTCGACGCCTCGGTGAGCTCGAGACGCGGCTTGTCGAACGAGACGTTGACGATCGCCGTCGAGCCGTCCTCCGACACCAGCCGGATGGCATCCGCGAAGCTCAGCAGCTCGGAGCCGTCATCGAGCTGGGTCTGCTGGGCGTCGATCTGGGCGAGGCCTTCGGTCAGCTGCGTCTGCTGCTGCTCGAGAGCGGAGCGCTGCTGGTCGATCTGCTGCTGCTGCGCCTCGAGGGCGGAGAGCTGCGCCTGCTTCTGGGCGGAGGGCAGCGGCGCGGCTTCGATCTGCGCCTTCCCCTGGTCGAGCTGCTGTTGTCCGGCCTCGAGCTGCGCCTTCCCCGCGTCCAGCTGCTGCTGGCCCGACTCCGCCTGAGCGCGGGCCTGCTCGAGCTGCTGGCGACCATCGACGACCTGCTGGCGCTGATCCTCGAGCTGCTGCTGGGCGGTGAACGGATCGGTGACGCGGGCCACATCGGGCAGGTCGCCCGCCGAGGCCACCAGGGCCGAGATCTCGGTCTTCTGCTCGTCGGTGAGAGCGGAGCCGTCATCGGTGCGGAACACCACCGCTCCGGATGCGCCGGCGAAATCGGGGAGCTCGCCCTGCAGTTCGGAGATCACGTCCCCGGAGGCCGTCCCCGGGATGTCGAAACTCGAGCTGAGCCCCTTGTACCCGACGAGGAAGCCGCCCACGACGACGCCGAGGATCACGGCCCAGGCGACGATCACCGTCCACGCGCGGCGCGCCGCGAACGTTCCGAGGC
>JAKOMY010000098.1 GCA_022702225.1 Microbacteriaceae bacterium
GCGGGGCGAGCGGACGATGACGCGGGCGACGTCGCCCGCCTTGACCTCGGCGAGTGCCTCGCGGATGCGCCCCACGTCGCGACGGGCGCGAGCTGCCGAGAAGATGTCGAGAGCTTTTTCGTCCATACGGTCAGCGTAACGAGGGCCTCCGACATCGGGCCCGTTCACGGCGCGTCGCGCGCGATTCCAGCCCGGCGCGCTCCGCGTCCGACTCGGTCCGGGCCGCGATCGTCGCGGCGTGGGCGCCCGATCTCACCCCTGTTCGAGCCGCTCGATCCGCGCGACGAGGCCGACGCGCTTGGGCGAGCGCGCGGGCAGCATGCGCAGACACAGCCGCAGCACCTCCTCGTCTTCGCGCGCATCGGCGGTCTCGGCATAAGCGAGCAGGACGTCGAGACCCGCCTCCGTGAGAAGCGCCTCCCGGAGCGCGGCCCGCACCGAGTCGCGGACCTCGACCACTCCGGGCGCGTCCGACTCGGGCAGCACGGGCCCGGAGTAAGCGGCGAGCGCGACTCGGTGTGCGCCGCGATCGAGCAGAGAGAGGACGTGCTGCGCGTCGGTCTCCAGCCCCTCCGGCAGACGGTACGGCCGCGAGGCGGGAACGAGACGCGGTGCAACCGGAACCAGCGCGCGCCGCAACCGCACCATCTCGGGCCTCAATGTCTCGACGGCCGCGTGGCCGTACACCGCCTCGCTCAGCGCCCCCGCCGACATGCCCTCCCTATGCACAGCGAGCAGCAACAGGATCTCGGCGTGACGTGCCGAGAGCTCGACGACCGTCTGCCCGGTGTCGAGCTGTGCGCGGTCGCGGCCCAGGATGCGGAGCAGCGCACGCGACGGCGCGGACCGCTTCGGAGGAGGAGCCTGCTGCGATCGCAGCCGCGCCACGAGAATCTCGCTCTCTATGGCGCGGGCCGTGGCATCCACCAGCAACTGGGCTTGGGGGGTCACGGCCTCGGGCCCTCCCGTGACGTCGATCACTCCGAGCAGACGACGCGTCTCGGGGTCGTGCACGGGCGCCGCGGTGCACGACCACGGCTGCACGAGGCGGTTGAAATGCTCGGCCCCACGAATCTGCACCGACCGATCGAGGGTGAGCGCCGTTCCCGGAGCGGACGTGCCCACGGCATCCTCGGCCCAGTTCGCCCCCTCGACGAAACCCATGTCGCCCGTGAGGGTGCGGATGTGCCGGTCGCCCTCGACCCACAGCAGACGCCCCGCGGCATCGCCCACGGCGACGACGACGCCCGATTCCTCCGGCGTTCCGGGCAGGAGCAGCGAGCGCACCATGTCCATCACCCCCGCCAACGGGTGCGCGCGGCGGTACGCCTCGAGCTCCTCGCTCGCCAGCTCGAGCGAGGGAAGGCCCTCCGGTCCGACGAGGGATGCCAACGACCTCCGCCATGACTCCTGCACGAGCGGTCGCACGTCATCGAGACGACGATTCTCGTTGCCCGCGAGGAGCTCGTCGTGGGCACGCGCGATCAGCAGCCCCGAGGTCTCGGGGGACACGGCCGGTCGCGACCATGGAGAGGACACGGAACTCCCATCGGCGGTGACGGAGGTGGCCTCCAGCGTAGGGCGGGCATCCCGCCGGCGGAAGGGGTGGTCGCGTGGACCCGGGCGAGCCTCACGGCGCCTCGCGCCAGGAGATCACGCGAGCGCTTTCGAGCGAGATCGGTCCCGGGCTGAGCACATGCGAGATGCCGTGGAACCACGCTCCGTTCACTCCACGCGGTGGCGTCTGCGCACTCCCACATAGACCGCCGCTCCGGCGATCAGGAGTCCCATCGCCAGGGCCAGAGCGGGAGCGGGGGACTCCATGCCCGTTGCAGCCAGACGATGAGCATCGGCCGCCATCGGCGAAGCGCTCGCGGCAGGGTCAGCGGCTACGACCGGCGCGGGCGACGACGGAGAGGGCGACGGAGACTCCGTCGACTCCGGTGCCGCCGCGATCTCCACGACCACGGAGGTCGAGAACGGCGCTCCGAAGAAGTCCTCGCCCGACCCCGCGACGGTCACGGTCCCGGCCCGCGACCAGTCGACGGCAGAGACGTCCCACGTCACCGCCGTGTCGGGACCGTCGACCGTCTTCGTGGGATCGTCATCCGCCGCGTAGACGGGGACGACGGTGGCGGGAAGAACAGGAACCGAGCCGGCCACCGTCTGCAGGTTCGAGGAGGGCTTGATGGAGACGATGTCGGTCGGAACCAGCGGGACGCTGTCGGAGATCAGCCACTGGGTGAGAGTGCGGCTGAGGTCGCGATGGGAGACCTCGCTCGCCAGAGAGATGAAGTCCGACGTGACGACGGTGGACGCGGCGTAGGTCTTGGTCCACGCTTTCATGACCTCGTCGAACCCCTCGGGGCCGAGCGCGTTCATGAGCGCGCTGTAGACGTACGAGGCGCGGATATACGTCTCCCAGCTGTACACCTGGGTGGGACTGGTCCAGCCCACAACGGGCTTCTGCCAATCGATGTTCGATTCGGGCTTCACCGCGTCCTTTGCAATCGAGCGCGGATCAGCGCCCTGCCCCAGCGCGTCGTACGCGTAGTACGCCTCGAAGAACACGGCCCCGCCCTCGTTCAGCCAGATCTCCGACCAGGTGCGGGAGGTCACCGAGTTACCCAACCACATGTGCGTCAGCTCGTGCAGCAGAACGGCGGGATAGATCCATCCGTCGAAGAACGGCCGGTCCTGCGTCTCGAGGGCGTAGCCGACGCCGGCACGATCGTAGATCAGGCCGAGGCTCTCACCCGGGTAGGGCCCGAGCTTCGTCTCGAGCCAGTCGATCATGGACTTGATCTGACTCCTCATGCTCTCGACGTAGGCTCGCGTCGAGTCGTCCAAGCCCGAGTCGATGAACGACCACTCGGGAACGACGCGTCCACTCGCCAGCGTGATCGAGGACTCCTCGACGTCGAGGTGCCCAATCGCGAGCACGAGCGACGACGACGACATGGGCACGCCGATATCCCACGACCAGCGCGTCCGGTCGGCGCCGACAGGCGTACGGCCGGTCAGGTTGCCGCTGCTGGCGACGCTGAGAGCGCGACCGTCGGTCTCGGTCGGTGCCGTTACGTCGATGTCGTAGGTGGCCTTGTCGCGCACCGCATGATTGCCGGGGAACCATGCCATCGCCCCCACGGGTTGACCGAGGGCGACCACGCCCGCGCCCGATGGCATCCATCCTTCCTTTGCGTTGTCCAGGTCTATGTGTACGACCGGCGCACCGTAATAGGACACGACGACGGTGAACCTTCCGGTCACCGAAGTCGCCGGGGTGACGACGAGCTTGTGCAGCGTCGCCGGGCCGTCGTCCTCACGTAAGAAGGAGGCGCTCCGACCGTTCACCGAGACGCCGTCGACCGTGAGTCCCTCGAAGTCCAAGCGGATGCTTTCGAGCGGTGCCGCAGCGACCGCGGTGATGGTGGCGACGGCCGAAACGTCATTGTTCGCGCGGTAGTCCAGGTCGATGTCGTAATGCTCGACGTCGAAGTCGAACGTTCCCACGTTGGGGAAGACATCAGCCGCGGGTGGTGGCAGCGTCGGCTCGGCGGATGCCGCGGAAGGTACCGCGCCCCCGAGGACGATGAGTGCGACGGAGACCGCGGTGAAACCCAGCAGGCGCTGAGAGGATCGGGGGAGGTGCATTGGGGGCCTATTCTCTCGAATTCGTCAGGAGAGGATGACGTACAGACTTGGAGCTGTGCGTCGATTGCGGTGCACCGAGAGGAAATCGTCTCGCAAAAGCGAGATTAGGAAGTAAACGTTTCAGCAGAATTACTGACAGGGCATCAGAAGCATTACGGAGGCGAGGGCCTCGCGGTAACGAAAAGCCTGGGGACCGCGGGTCACACCATCTCGCGACGGTGACGGTCGCATCCGTGCACTACCGTTTCCTGCGTGGACGCCCTGGACGAATCGATCGTCGAGATACTCACGCTTGACGCGCGCACATCCTTCTCTGAGATCGCGCGCAGGATCGGACGTTCCACCTCGATGGTGAAACGCCGCGTGGAGGCGATGCTCGAGTCCGGTGTCATACCCGGATTCACGATCGCTCAGGGTGACCCGACGGCCTTCGACGGCACGGAGGCCGTGGTCGAGATCTTCTGCCGGGGCAACGTCACTACGACGGAGCTTTGCTCGCTCCTCCGTGGGCTCGACGGAGTGGTCACCGCAGTGACTGTCGCCGGTGCCGCCGACGCGGTGCTCATCCTGCGCGCACGCGACAACGAGGCGCTCGGAAACATCGTCGAGACGCTGCGCGGGTCGAGCCGGATCGATCGCACGCGCACCTCGATCGTTCTCGACCACCTCAAGCCCTGAATGGGCTTCCAGCGCACGGGCACCTCGACTCAGGACAGGCACCCGCGACCGGGCCACAGGGCGGCCTGAGCGAGCGCATCCGGTCCGACCACCGCACGCCGTGACCGAGCACGCAGAAGAGAGCGACCCGGATACCACCGGGCCGCCCCCTTCCTCGCTCACGCTCAGTCAGCGCGACGTCGGCGCTGTGTCACGGCGAGCGCAAGGCCGCCGCCGACGAGCAGGGCGAACCCGGCGATGATGCCCGGCAGCGAGGGCTCGGCTCCCGTCTTACTCAGCCGCTCCCCGACCGCGGTCGGCGATGCGCTGGAGCTGTTCGACGGCGTCGGCTCCGCAGTAGGCGAGGCCGTCGGATCCGGAGTAGCGGTCGGGTCCGGCGTTGACGTCGGGCTCGGTGTCGCGGCCGCGGTGATGACGACCTTCACGGATGCCGTGCTGAACGGCGCACCGAAGAAGTCGGCCCCCGACCCGGTCAGCGTGACCGTTCCCGGTTGCGTCCAGTCCACCGAAGCCGTGTCCCAGGTCACCGCGGCGGTCTGCGGCAGACCCGAGGCGTAGACCGGCGTCACCGTGGTGGGTAGCACCGGCGCGGTCCCTGCCGTGGTCTGCAACGGGTTCGACGGCAGGATTCGGAGAATGTCCTCGGGAACCAACGGCACGGAGTCGCCGACGATCCACTGGTTGAGCGTGCGGCTGAGGTCGCGCCCCGACACATCGCTGGCGAGCGTGATGAACTCGGCCGTCACCACCGAAGAGGTGCGGTACGTGGTCGCCCACGCTTTCACCACCTCATCGAAGCCGTCGGGCCCGAGCGCGTTCATGAGCGCGCTGTATACGAACGATCCGCGGGTGTAGCTCTGCCACCCGTAGAGCCATCCGGGATCGGTCCAGCCCACGCTCGGTGTCTTCCACCTGTCGGCCCCCACGTCCTTCGCCGCGTTGACAGCGATCTTGCGAGGGTCGTCACCCTGGCCGAGCACCTCGTAGGCGTAGTACGACTCGAAGAAGATTGCTCCCCCCTCGCTGAGCCAGATCTCCGACCAGGTCTTCGGGCTCACCGAGTTGCCGAGCCACATGTGCGTGAATTCGTGGAGCAGCACGCTCTCGCTGATCCACCCGTCGAAGAAGGGGCGGTCCTGCGTCTCGAGGGCGTATCCGACACCGGCGCGATCCCAGATCAGACCCGTGCTCTCACCCGGGTAGGGTCCGAGTTTCGTCTCGAGCCAGTCGAGCATGATCTTGAACCGACCACGCAGATAGTCGATGTAGGCCCGATCGTCTGGAGACGCGCTTTTCGCGATGAACGACCACTCCGGCAGCGTGCGTCCGCTTGCGAGTGTGACCGTCGACTCGACGACGTCGAACTGTCCGACCGAGAGCACGAGCATCGAGGTCGACAACGGCACCCCGACGTCCCATGACCAGCGCGTGCGGTCGGCGTCGACGGCCGTCCTACCGACCAGGTTGCCACTGCTGGCGACCGAGAGGTCCTGACCACCGCTCTGCGTCGGGGCCGTGACGTCGATGGAGTAGGTGGCCTTGTCGCCGACGGTGTTGTTGCTCGGGAGCCATGTCATCGTGCCGACGGGCTGACCCAGAGCCGCGACCCCGGTCCCCGTTGGCATCCACCCCTCCCATGATCCGTCCGGATCCTGGTGCCTCTGGGGCGCGCCGTGGTACGTCACCTCGACGCTGAATGCCCCGCTGACGGGCGTGGCCGGGGTGACGACGAGCTTGTGCAGCGTAGCCGGGTAGTCGTCTTCGCGGGTGAAGGCGGCCTCGCGGCCGTTCACGCGGACGCCGTCGACCGTGAGACCTTCGAAATCCAGGCGGATCGTATCGAGGGAACGCGCAGCGGTGGCGATGATCGTGGTGATTGCCGAGATGTCGTTGTTGGCCCGGTAGTCCATGTCGACGTCGTAGTGCTGCACGTCGAAGTCGGAGGTACCGACGTTGGGGAAGATGTCGGCGGCGGGGGCGGGGAGCTCCGGATCGGCGACGGCAGCAGTCGGAAGGATCACGCCGGTGGCGACCACCGAGACGACCACGATGGCCGCTGCGATCGGGCGAAGCATGGAACGGGTCAGGTGCATGGGGGGTCCTGTTCTCTGGGAGTTCAGCCGATTGATCACGTGGTGGGAGCGGCGGCACGACGACGGTGGAGTCGCGCACCGATCAGAGCGCCGGCGCCGAGAAGGAGGAGGATCGCCGCCGTTCCAGCGATGGGCGACACGTCAGGGGAGCCTGTCGATCCGAGCCGGCCGGATGCCGCCGCTCCGAAGGATGCCGATCCCAGCGACGATGCCGCCCCGCCCGGGGCAGCGCCCGATCCGGACCCGGGGGAGCCGCCCGGCCCGCCCGGATCGATCGGCCCGCCGGGTCCGCCGGCATCCGCGGGGATGAGCAGAGCCACCGTGGCCTCCGCAGCCGGGAGGAATCCGTCCCGCAACGGGGTGACGCGAGCGCTGAGCGTCGTCCCGGCATCCGCCGCGCTCAGCGTGTAGACGGGGCCCGTCTGCGGCTGGGCGACGCCGTCGCGGAACCAGACGACCTGCAGACTCGCGTCCTCGGGATCGACGGCCGCCGCGACGGTCACGGTATTGCCTGAGCGGGTCAACTGCGGCTCGGCGAGGAACACCGCGCGCCGCGCGACGATCACGTCGTACGTCTGGCTGGTCGCGCCATCCGCCGACACGACGTCGATCGGGATACGACCCGTCGAGGGATCGACCGTGCCCACGCTCACGGTCGCCGCACCGTCGGATGCCACGGCTGTGACGTCCGGCCATCGCGAGCCGTCGACGGTCACCTCGTAGCGCGACGTGCCCGGGTCGAAACCGGCCACGACCACGCCGTCGACGTTCAGTCGAGCGAGGGTCGCCGCCGAGGCCGGTGTTGCACGTCGGCTGAATGCCTGCACCTCGGAGATCGTCATCCACTGGTCCGGTGCCGCCGTCATCTGCACGTCGATCGACGACGTGAGCGCGGGATGCCCGTCGACCGAGAGGTCGATCGTCGCGACGGGCGACGCTCCGCTCGTATCCACGGCGACCTCCGACGTCATCACTCTCTGGCCGGTGAGGGCATCGACGTACGAGACCGCGACCTGGGTGGGCCAGGATGGTGCGGCGCCGTCACGGAACGCCGTCAGCACGACGCTCTCGAGCGCCCGCGGAGTCGACCACGTGTACGTCAGCGTGTCGGACGCGTTCGCCGGACCCCACTGCCAGTTCGACCACGCCTTGTCGGTGAGGTTGCCATTGACGGTGCCGTCGATCGAATAGCCGGGCTCGGTGAAGGTGGCGCTGCGGGTCGTCGAGTCGGGTGCGACGTTGACGAGCTCACCCGCCGTGACGAAGACCGT
Organism: Microbacteriaceae bacterium; assembly: GCA_022702225.1. GTDB lineage: Bacteria > Actinomycetota > Actinomycetes > Actinomycetales > Microbacteriaceae > Microbacterium. The sequence continues at coordinate 7,697 of JAKOMY010000098.1, forward strand.
CAGGGTGGCCGGGATTCCCACTCCTCGTGCGAGGGCGGATGCCGCGGTCCCGGTGACGTGGAACGAGCCGACGGCATCCAGGTCGCTCTGCTTGACCGAGGCGGTGTCCCACGTCACGCCGATCGGGAATCGCGACGCGCCGGTGCCGACCTGCGCCGGAACCGTGGTCGGCAGGACGTCGGCGAGGGTCGCCGCGAGCGTTCCGACCGGCACCGTCACCGAGACCGGGTCGGTCGAGCTGAAGTCGCCGACCTCGATGGTCAGGACGGCGTCCGAGAACGCAGTTCCATATGCGTCGACGCCCGATCCGAGCACGCGGTAGCTGCCGGGGGTGTTCCAGTCCACACCGGCCACATCCCAGGTGACCGGTACGGCTTCGCGCGGCAGACCGCTGTAGACGGGGACGACCGTCGCGGGCAGTTCGACGGGGATGCCGGGCACGGCCCGCACGGCCTGCGGCTGCAAGGACTGCAGCACCGTGTCGAGGACCGTGAAGTCCGCGTCGTTGACGTCGAAGAAGTAGTTGTCGACCGCTTCGATCTTGATGCGCGCCTTCGCGATCGACACGTTCGGCAACGTCACGGTCGCGCTGCCGTCGTTCGCCGTCCGCTCAGCGAGCACTTGGTCGAAGATCTGGCCGCCGTCGACCGACATCGTGATGCGCACCTCGGGTGCGAGCTCCGGGGCATCGGTGCCGTGGACGTTCCAGGTGATCTCCTGCGAGCGACCGCCGAGAACGGACTGCCCGGCCGTCCCGAGGCTCGTGACCTCGAACGGACCGGCGTTGCGATCTATCCCGATGTGCACGCCGGCGATGGCCACGCCTCCGCCGTCCGCACGCTGGTCGCGCGCCGTGACGCGGAAGTCGAAACCGCCCGTGCCATTGCCCTCGTACAGCTCGGTCGGCAGGAACTCCGAGTAGCAGTCGCGCTCTGCCCACCAGTCCAGACCGTCGCAGCGCCCGGTCTTGGCGTTGGTCGTGCCGCGCAGGATCTGCGCCATGTCGGGGAAGACACGGGTCGGCGTCGGCTGGGCCGCGTTCTGTGCGCCCGAGTAGTAGGAGTGGGCCTGCTCCCAGTTCAGGTCGGCAGCCGTACCGAAGATGCGGAACAGCGGGCCGTTCAGCTTTTCGGGGTCGCGCAGACCGCGCCCGAAGTCGCCGTTGTTCGCCTGTTCCCACACGTAGGTGAGCGGGTCGCCGTCGGGGTCGGTTCCCGACGCGGTGAGCTGGAACGGGGTGCGGACGGGGATGGTCTTGCTCTGCGGAGCCGTCACCGTGGGCACGTTGTTCGTCGATTCCTCGTGCACGCCGGCCCAGCCCGACCAGTAGTGCATCTGGTCGATCGTGAAGGCCGAGAAGTAGGGGTCGGAGTTCGATTGCAGGTCGTTCTCGCGGCACAGGCCGGCGTAGCCCATGATCGTGGACGACGATCCGGGCTCGAAAGCCGAGTCGCCCTGGGCGTTGTGGCAGGCGTTCATCGTGTGCGAGCCGCCGAACTGGTGACCGAGTTCGTGGGCCACGAAATCCGTGGCGAACACATCTCCCACGGGTGTCGAGAGACCCGTGCACCCGCCTCCCTTCCAGTAGCCGACTCCGACCACGTTCCAGTACGCCATACCGTCATTGCCCGACCCGAGCGAGACGTGGCCGACGTCGTAGGCGTCTTCGCCCAGAATGCGACCGAGCGCCCAGGCGTTCGACCTCAGCAGGTCTTCCGAGCATCCCCACATGACGCCGTTGGGGTAACAGGCGTCCTCACCGCAGGCACCGCCGGGTGCGTAGGCGGCCTCATCGGTGTCGAAGTTCAGCTTCTCGGTGTCGTTCGCGAGCTTGAGCTGCACACCGAGGTCGTCGTTGTAGATCTGCGCGATGCGCGCGACCATGACGACCTTGGCCGCCAGCACGTTCTCCGTTCCGTAGAACCTCGCGAAGGCGGGGTCGGTCGCCATCGCGAGGCGGATGACCTGCCTCGACGCCTTGAGGGGCGTCTCCCGCGGCTCGGCGGGGACCGGCGCCTCTTCCTCGGGTTCGAGGTATTTGGTGTCGGCTCGATCGGCACGAGCCATGTTGCGGCCGTACGAGATGTGCTTCGGGGTCGAGGTGCCGGTGTCCGAGGGCACCGGGTCGATGTACCACGGCACCGTGCGGTTGTCGCCGCTGCGCACGGACGCCGAGAGTCCGAGCGGTGTGACGCTCATTCGAACCGTGACCGTCGGGTCGTCGGCCGCGTGACCGGCGAAGGTCTTGAGCTCCGGATGCCGAGCCGCCAGCTCGTCCTCCATGACGCTGACAGGCTGCACCATGAAGTCGACGAACACGCCCGTGGGGTCGGGGAGACTCACGTGCGTGGTGGTGGGTGCAACCGTTCCCCCGCGAGCGAGAAGACGGTTCGTGGGGAGCACCGCAGCCAGATCGACGTCGAAGGCCGACACCGGGGCATCGGCCGTCAATCCCAGCTCGATCTGCGACCCCGCGGCGTCGACGGGGGCCCACACGGGTTCATCGTCGCGAGCGGAGGCTGGTGGCGCTGACACGAGCGCGGCCGTGACGGCCACGACGATCACCCCGGCAGACGCCGAGAGAATCCGTCGGATCGGGCGACGGCGGACGGGTCGGGCAGATCGGATCACGGGGGGCTCCTAGGCGAACGAACCAATGAGGTGCGAGTTGGTTCGCGAACATAGGGAGACGGCGTTTCGCAATTGTTAACGCTCACAATTTGCCCGCCGCAGTGGCGAAAATCACCTTCAGGCGCGCAAAATTTCGCCCCGCGCGTGCAAAACAGCACGCCGAAACGGACGATTCGTCCGAGGCGCAGTCAGGGAACGTTCAGGCTCGAACGCGGCTTCAGCCCCGCGCCGCCCACCACTCCCGCAGGCGCTTCTCGGCCTCGTCCTCGCCGAGCACGCCCTCGTCGAGTCGCAGGTCGAGCAGGAAGCGATACGCCTCGCCCACCTCGCGAC
>JAKOMY010000108.1 GCA_022702225.1 Microbacteriaceae bacterium
GGTGCGGCCGCCGAGGTCTGCGGGGCCGTCTTCGCGCACGGGGAGTCCCGCTTCGCGCGCTGCATCGCGGACCGCGTCGAGAGCGGGGTCGGTGGCGAGACCCCGTCCGAAGGTGAAGGCGGTGCGCCGATCGGCGGCGGCGCCGGCGCGCTCGGCGAGCCACTCCTGCCCCGCGCGGTTCGCGTCGACATACGCCTTCACGAGTCCGGCCGGGTGGTGGGCGCGCAGCGCCGCGAGGGTCGTCCCCTGCAGAAGGGATGCCATACCCACCGACGCCCCGGTCGCCCCCTGCCCCACGTCGCCTGCGTCGACCACCGCGACATCGACCCCCGCCTCGGCGAGCATCACGGCGGTCGAGAGGCCGGTGATCCCGGCGCCGACGATGACCACGTCGTGCCGGGCGTCGGGTTCGAACGGCGTCCCGTCGACGGACGTCTGGTCGCGGTGCCACAGGGAGGAGGTCATGCGTTCATCCCATCGCGGGCGCGAGGGTCTCGGTATGCGGTTGCCACCGTCGCCCCGATCATCTACGCGACGCCCGCGTAACCCGACGCCGCACGCGGGCGGCCCGCGGATAGGCTCGGGGCGTGACCGACAGCGCCGCCCCCTCGAGCCGCACCGCCGTCGTGTCCGCGGCTATCGACCTCTTCGTCGAGCACGGCTACGACCAGACCTCGGTCGAGCAGATCGCGCAGGCGGCCGGGGTGTCGCGATCGACGTTCTTCCGGCAGTTCGGCGGCAAAGAAGACGTCGTGTTCGCCGACCACGAGGTGCTTCTCGCCGAGACGCGCGCGTATCTCGCCCAGCCGCACGACGATCCGTGGGCGGCCGTGTGCGAGGCATCGGTGCGCGTGTTCCGGCACTTCGCCGCCGACCCCGAGGTCGCCCGACGCCGCTACGCCATCGTGCGGCAGATCCCGGGCCTTCGCGACCGCGAGATCGTCACGGTGTTCCGCTACGAACGCCTCTTCGACGAGTACCTGCGCGAAGCGCTCCCCGGACTCGACCCCCTGGATGCCGTCGGCTTCGCGGCCTCGGTCACGGCGGTGCACAATCACGTGCTGCGCCGATTGATGCGGGGGGCTCGGGTGCCGGCATCCATTCTCCGTCGCGCTCTCGACGACGTGCTGCGCCGCTACGGCGTGCACCCCGACGGCGATGACGCGGCCGGCGACGACCTGATCGTCGCGGCCTTCCCCCGTCGCATGCCCGCCGCGGAGGTCACGCGGCGCCTGCGCGGGGCGCTGGGCGACTGACGCGCGGGCTTCGCGGGGGCCGTCCCTCGCGTGCCCGCCCGCCCGCCCGCCCCACCCGTTGAGTGTCCAAAACACCCGGACGTTGCGAAAAATCGTCCGGGTGTCGTGGACACTCAACGTCCAATCACGCACCGCCATCGCGGGGCTCGACGTCGAACGACGCGCCGCCATCGCGGGGCGAGGCCCCTGCGTTGAGTGTCCAAAACACCCGGACATTTTGAAAAACCTTCCGGGTGTCGTGGACACTCGACGTCGAAGCGGGCCCGGTCATCGCGGGGCGCGCGACACGGCGCCGCGCGCACCCGGGCACCCGGGCACCCGGGCACCCACCCAAACATCCGCCCGAGCGTTCGCCGCGAGTCTCTCCCGGCACGTGACACCCAGTATCAACATGCGCGATACTGGGACCCATGACCATCGACGCCGATGCCCGCACGCTCCCCGGAGAGCGCGTCGCCCGCTACGACCTGCTGGGCCGCCGCGACACCGACTACTACGCGGTGTTCGCCGACATCCCTGACGCCGACCGCGCGATCTGGGACACCGCCAAGGTTTTCGCCGACGAAGTCGGCACGCGCATGCAGGGCGAATGGGATGCCGCGAGCTACCCGATCGACCTCGTCCGGCGCATGGGCGAGCTCGAGCTGTTCACCGACGGCATCGAGCACCCCGAGCTGCCCGACACCTCGCCGCTGGCCGCGGGCCTGGTCAACATGGAGATCTCGCGCCACGACGGCTCGCTCGCCACGGCCCTCGCCGTGCAGGGCGGACTCGCGCTGCGGACGCTCGCGCTCTACGGCTCGCCCGAGCAGCAGCAGCGCTGGCTGAAGCCCCTCGCCGACGGCACCGTGCTCGGCGCCTTCGCCCTGACCGAGCCCGACCACGGCTCCGACTCCGTCTCTCTCGAGACCACCGCCACCCGTACCGACGAGGGCTGGTCGCTCAGCGGAACGAAGAAGTGGATCGGCAACGGCGCCTCCGGCGGCATCACCTTCGTCTGGGCGCGCGTCGAGAACGAGGGCGGCGACGACCACGGCAACGTGCGCTGCTTCCTCGTCGAGCAGGACATCCCGGGCTACACGGGCACCGTCATCACCGGAAAGGTGTCGCTGCGCGGCATCCACCAGGCTCACATCGCGATGGATGAGGTGCGTCTTCCCGCGGATGCCGTGCTGCCCGGCACGCACACCTTCAAAGACGCATCGGTGGTTCTGTTCGCCACGCGATCGGGCGTCGCCTGGTCGGCGCTCGGCCACGCGACCGCCTGCTACGAGATCGCCCGGACATATGCCACCGAACGCATGCAGTTCGGCAAGCCCCTCGCCAAGTTCCAGATGGTGCAGGAGCGGCTCGCGCAGATGCTCGACGAGCTCACCGCGATGCAGCTCTACTGCCGCCGCCTGGCCGACCTCGAGTCCAGCGGAGGCCTGCGTCCCACCCAGGCGTCGCTCGCGAAGTACCACAACACCCGGGCGGCCCGCCGGGTCGCCGCGATCGCTCGCGACCTGCTGGGCGGCAACGGCATCCTGCTCGAGAACGGCGTCATGCAGCACATGGCCGACATCGAGGCCATCCACACGTACGAGGGCACCGAGAGCGTCCAGGCCCTCCTGCTCGGCCGCGACATCACCGGAATGAGCGCGTTCGTCTGAGCCCGGATGCCGGCACCCCGGCGCCCGCGCGTCGAGGGAGCTAGGCGGACTCCACCGCCTCCGCTGCGGGAACCGGGCTCGTGACGGAGCGCGTCGGCAACACCACCGTCACCGTCGTCCCCAGCCCGGGGGCGCTCTCAATCGCGATCTCCCCGCCGTGGGCGTCGACGATCTTCTTCACGATGGACATGCCGACGCCGATTCCCTGGATGGCGTCGTCTCGCACGACCTGAGCCCGATAGAAGCGGTCGAACACGCGCCGTCGAACGTCGGCGGTCATCCCAATCCCGGTATCGGCCACCGAGATCGACAGTTCCTCGTCGCTTCGTCGCCGCGCGCTGACCGTGACGAGTCCCCCGCGCCCGGTGAACTTCGTCGCGTTGCCCACGAGATTTTCGACCACCTGCGCCAAACGGGTCGGATCCGCCTCGATGAGAAGATCGGCGGACACGTCGGTCCGCAACTCGATACCGGCGCGCCCGGCCAACACGGTGAACGGTTCGACCGCACGCCCGATGATCGATGCGACGTCGACCTCCCGGACGTCGAGCTGCACCTGCGAATCGGCGACCGTCAGCAATTCGCTGACACGATCGAGCAAGGTGTCGGTGTTGCGCAGGATCGTCGCCAGCCACGAGTCGATCCCGAGCCTCTTCGCGTCTTCCCCGAGGACGTCGACGATCTCTTCCGTGTAGCCGATGATCGATGTGAGCGGAGTACGCAGCTCATGCGACACCGTCGTCAAGAACTCCTCGCGCACCTCGATCGCCTCTACCAGCTCGGTCACGTCGTACGCGGCGATCACCGTGCCGAGGAGGGTGCCGTCTTCTCGGTGCACGCGGCGCGACGATGCCATGATGGCGATCTGGCTGCCCGGGCGGCCGAGCCATTCGATGTGATTCGCGATGATCTCGCCCCGCAGGGCACGCGGAATGATCTGGCGCTCGAGCGGAATCCTCGTCTTCCTGTCGGCCATCAATGCGTCGGGTCCTGCATACGGGGGAACGTCGAGACGGAATCCGACGACATCGACCATCTTCGCGGCGGTCGCATTGGCGAGCACGAGCTCGTTTCGCGCGTTGTAGTACGCCACGGCTCCGCTGACGGTGTCGAACACAGAACGCAGGAGCAATTCCGCCTCGTGCGACTGCTCCAAAGCGGTGCGAAGCCTCGCCGTCGCTTCCTCCGACATTCGACGCCGCATTTCGAAGTTCCGCGAACCCAGATGGATCGCGATCGATAACCCGGTCGCGATGAAGGGGAGGGTCAGAACATTCACGAGCGCGAGGAGAGTCGTCACGGGTCGTCCGCCGAGAAGAAAGGGAAGACCGGCGATGACGATGCCGGACACGAGGATCAGCGCGAGTCCGGGCCACCCGAACCGGTACGCGATCCACGCGAAGGGGACGAGGGACAGCAGTCCCACGGACGGCAGGTACGGCAGGAGGGCGGTGCGCACGAACGCGATGCTGACGATGTCGAGCACGGGGATGACGACGATCCACCCCGTGTGCATCCACGTCTGCCGCGGCGAGAGGAACAGGACCGAGGCAACCGCCGCCACCACCAAGCCCAGCCACAACTCCGCCGATCGTTCGAGTTCGGGAACGGCGATGAGCATTGCGACCGAGAGCAGCGTGACCCCGAGCAAGAAGGGCAATTGCAGACGCACGAACAACTGACGAGGAAGAAGGGGCGTCCAAATTGATCGATCGGGCATGCCGCCCCCTTCCGCGCGCCACAGGACGGCGCTGCCTCGTGCGATTTTGCCAGCATCTGGGATGAGGTTCTTTGCGCCGACCATCACGGTACTTTCCGGGCAAGATATCTCATATGGGAGCTTCGGTTGTGGTTGTGGACGACGACGATGACATCGCCGATCTGTTGCTGATGGGTCTCGACCGAGCAGATATCTCAGCCGTTCGGGCGAGCAACGGGGAGGAAGGCGTCGACGCCGTGCTGCGCGAACGGCCGCGCGTCGTTCTTCTCGATTGGATGATGCCCGTCATGGACGGCACCCGAGCGTGCGAGAAGATCCGGGCGACGTGCGGTATCGAGCAGCCCCGCATCCTCATGCTCACCGCCCGCGCGCAGTCGGAAGATCAGTGCCGAGCGCGCGAGTCGGGCGTCGACGCGGTCATCTCGAAACCTTTCCGACCGCGGGCGGTCGTCGCCCAGGTTCGGGAGATCCTCGAGGGTTGACCGGGGACTCCAGCGGAGCCGCGTCGCCGCGCCCTAATCCGCCTCGACACCCGGCGCAAGACACACCGGCCATGTCGGAGGTCCCCACTACCGTGTGAGCATGGGCCTGTTCTCCCGCCACCCCGCGCCGCACGACACCGTCCGTTCCGTCGCCCCGGCGGCACAGACGCCACCGAAGAGTCTGTGGTCCGACGGCTTCGGGCGTCTCGCCATCCGCGCCGTGCAGATCATCATCGTCGTGGTGCTGGTGACCGGGCTCATCTGGGGCATTCGTCAGGTCACGCTGGTGATCATCCCGCTGGTCCTCGCCCTCATCTTCGCGTCGGCCTTCGGGCCGGTCACGATGTGGATGAGGCGAAAGGGCGTGCCCGCCATCTTGGCGACGCTGCTGACGCTGCTCGCGGTCGTCGTCGTTCTCGGCGCGCTCGGCTGGCTGGTGGCGAACGCCGTCATCAATCAGTGGGACTACCTCAGCTCGCAGGCCACGCAGGGCTTCGAGCAGGCGCAGGACTGGTATCACACGCTCCCCTTCGCCATCTCGCCCGACCAGGTGAATCAGGCGCTCCAGGGGGTCCAGAGCTTCGTCACGAGCTCGGAGTTCGGCACCGGCGCCCTCGCCGGGGTCAGCGCTGTCGCATCGTTCGTCACCGGCTTCGTGCTCATGGTCGTCATCCTGTTCTTCTTCCTCAAGGACGGCCCCCGCATGTGGGAGTTCGTGCTGCGCCCCTTCCGCGGCAGCGACTACGAGCGCGCACGCCGGATCGGAGACAAGACCGTCACCGTGCTGGGCTCGTACGTCCGCGGCACGGCCTCCGTCGCCGCCGTCGACGCGATCGGTATCGGCATCGGGCTGGCGATCCTGCAGGTACCCCTCGCCCTCCCCCTGGCGGTTCTTGTCTTCCTTCTCGCTTTCATCCCGATCGTCGGCGCCGTCACCGCCGGCATCTTGGCCGCTCTCGTCGCCCTCGTCACCAACGGGCCGATCGTCGCCCTGATCGTGGTCGGCATCGTGGTGCTGGTCAACCAGCTCGAGGGCAATTTCCTGCAGCCGGTTCTCATGGGTCGCTCGATGAAGCTGCACTCCTTCGTCGTCCTGGTGGTGCTCGCCGGTGGCACCGCGATCGGCGGCATCCTGGGCACGCTCCTGGCCGTCCCGCTGACCGCCGTGGTCTGGGGCGTGATCAGCGTCTGGAACGGCGATGACAAGCCGGCCGAGTGGGCGCGCCGCAAGAAGCGTCGCAACCCCGTTCCGCTCGCCGGGGGCGAGAGCGAGGACTGACGCCGTGGGCTATGACATCCCCGCACCGATGCTGGCGAAGTCGGTGCCCCAGGTGCCCGAGCACGCCAAGGTCGCGGGCGGGTTCAGCTACGAACCCAAGTGGGATGGCTTCCGCGCACTGGTGTCGTGGGACGGCACCGACGTCGAGATCGGCAGTCGCGGGGCGAAGCCCCTCACCCGGTACTTCCCCGAGCTGGTCGCGGCGTTCGCCGAGATCCTGCCCGAGCCGTGCCTCATCGACGGAGAGGTCGTGGTCGCCCGCGGCGAGGCCGGCGCGCAACGCCTCGACTGGGAGGCCCTGTCGCAGCGCATCCACCCCGCGGCCTCGCGCGTGGCCCTGCTGTCCGAAGAGACGCCGGCGATGTTCATCGCGTTCGACCTGCTCGCCCGCGGCGACCGCGACCTGCAGAACGAGCCGTTCTCGGAGCGCCGCGCGCAGCTCGAAGACCTGTTGGGCACCGTGCCGCACCCCGTTCACGTCACCCGCACGACCGACGACCCCGACCTCGCGCGCCGGTGGCTCGCCGAGTTCGAGGGCGCGGGCCTCGACGGCGTGATCGCCAAGCCGCTCGCCCAGCCCTACGCCCCGAACAAGCGCACGATGTTCAAGATCAAGCACGCCCGCACGGCCGACGTCGTGGCCCTCGGCTACCGCATCCACAAGTCGGGCGAGGGCGTGGGTTCGCTCCTCGTCGGTCTGTACGACGACGAGGGTCGCCTGCACGGCGTCGGCGGTGTCTCGGCATGGACCGACAAGAAACGTCGCGAGCTCATCGACGAACTCGCCCCGCTCGTCGAGCGAGATGCCGATGGCGCCGCCGTCGTCGGCGAGACAGACCGCTCACGCTTCTCGGCGTCGAAAGACGTGTCGTTCGTCCGGCTGCGCCCCGAGCTCGTGCTCGAGGTGCGTTACGACCAGCTCGAGGGCATGCGCTTTCGCCACACCGTGCAGTTCGACCGCTGGCGTCCCGACCGCGACGCCCGCTCCTGCACGTTCACGCAGCTCGAGACGGTGTCGTCGTACGACCTGGGCGACGTGCTGGACTGAGTCCGGCGACTCCCGCACTGTCGCTCAGTCGGTGGGAGCGGCATCCCTTTCCCGCTCGGCCCGCCGCGCGATCACGACGACTCCCGCAGCCGCAGCGGCGAACATCGCCGCGAGAATCGCCCACCCGCCCGTGCCGAGATCGATCGCCGTGAGCGTCACCACGGCGGGTGCGATCATCGCGCCGACCGCGTATCCGGTGCCGTAGACGCCCTGGTAGCTGCCCATACGCTCCTGCGGGGCGAGGTCGAAGCTGAGGCTCCACCCCGCAGCGCTCGAGGTGATCTCGGCGAGGGAGTGCACGACGGCCGCGACCAGCAGCACCACGATCACGGCTGCCACAGGGCCCCACCCCTCGCCGCCGATCCAGCCGGCGCCCGCCCAGAGCGCGCACGCCGCGACCATGAGCCACCCTGCCCTGCTCATCGCGCGTCCGGCCCCGGCGAAGGTGCCGGTCCCGCGACTCATCCGCACCTGCAGCAGCACCACGACGACCGTGTTGACGAGCAGCAGTGGGCTGACGACCACGTCGGGGGCGATCGTGTGCGCGACGACCCACAGCGGTACGCCGATCTCGAACACACCGAACTGGATGCCGAACACTCCCATGAGAGCGGTGAGCCATAGGAACCGCGGGTCCCGATAGGGACTCCGGCCTGCCTCGGCGGGGGCGTCCGGCGCGGGTTCGGCGGTGGAGACGTCGACGCGAGCCGGGTCGAGTCCGGCCACGAGCAGCGCGGACAGCAGGAAGAACGATCCCGAGACGGTCATCGTCACGTGGAAGGCGAACGGCGTGCCGAGGGCGAGCGGGATCGCCGCGACCGCGGTGCCGATCCCGATCCCGACGTTGGTCACGGTCCGCATGGCGGCGCGGATGCGTACGCGGTCGTCTCCGCGGAACGCCCGCCCGACCACGGACGAGCGCACGCTCCCGCCGCCCTGCTGTGCGAGCAGCACGAGCGAGGCGACGATCACGAGCGAAGCAAGATCCCTCACGAAGAGGTAGCCGATGAGCGCCGCGCCCTGAATGACGTGCAGCACGATCAGCATCATCCGCGCGCTGAAGCGGTCCGAGAGGTGACCGAAGGCGAGCGAGCTGGCCACGCCCACCGCCCCGGCGATGGTCAAGCCGATACCGACCGTCACGGGCTCGAGTCCCACGATGAGCGTGAGATACAGCGTCGTCAGAGTGAAGAACGCGCCGCGTCCGAGGGTGTCGACCAGCGTGATCGTGAGCAGGC
>JAKOMY010000126.1 GCA_022702225.1 Microbacteriaceae bacterium
GAGGCCGAGGCGGGCAGCGACGCGGGCGCCACCCGCACGACCGCGCGGCTCGAGGGCGAGGAATGGGTGATCGACGGGTCGAAGCAGTTCATCACCAACTCCGGCACCGACATCACCCGGTTCGTCACCGTCACCGCCGTGACCGGCCGCACGAACGAGCGCGCCGAGATCTCGACGATCATCGTGCCCAACGGCACACCCGGCTTCACCGTCGGCCCCGCCTACGACAAGGTCGGCTGGAACGCCTCCGACACGCACCCCCTCACGTTCGACGGCGTGCGGGTGCCCGAGGCGAACCTGCTCGGTCAGCGCGGGCACGGGTTCAAGAACTTCCTCCGCACGCTCGACGAGGGCCGCGTCGCGATCGCCGCCCTCGCCACGGGAGCCGCAGAGGGATGCCTCGAAGCGGCCGTCGACTACGCCCGCAGTCGCACGGTGTTCGGGGAACGCCTGTCCACCCGGCAGAACATGCAGTTCCTGCTCGCCCGCATGCACGCCCGCGTGCACACCGCCCGCCTGGCGTGGGTGCACGCCGCGCGCCTGTGCGACGCGGGGAAGCCGTTCACGGTGGACGCCGCCGTCGCCAAGATGACGGCGAGCGACGCCGCGATGGCCAACGCACGCGACGCGACGCAGGTGTTCGGGGGCAACGGCTTCATCAACGAGTACCCCGTGGCCCGTCACTACCGCGACTCGAAGATCCTCGAGGTCGGCGAGGGCACCACCGAGGTGCAGCTCATGGTGATCTCGCGCGCGCTGGGGCTCACGGGTACCGTTGCCGCATGATCGAGCAGCGCGGCCTGTACCTGGAGGAGTTCGTCGTCGGTGAGAGGTACGCGCATCGCCCCGGCCGGACCGTGACGGATGCCGACAACGTGGTGTTCACGACCCTCACGATGAACGCACAGGCACTGCACCTGGATGCCGCGTACGCCGCGACCCAGCCCTTCGGTCGACCCCTCGTCAACTCGATGTGGACGCTGTCGACCCTCGTCGGCCTCTCCGTCGCGCAGCTGACGCAGGGCACGCTCGTCGCGCAACTGGGGCTCACCGACGTGAGCTTCCCCGCGCCGCTGTTCGTCGGTGACACCCTCACCGCCGAGACCGAGATCGTGTCGCTGCGTTCTTCGGCATCCCGTCCGGGTCAGGGCGTCGTGGTCATGGCTCATACCGGGTGCTCGCAGAACGGCGAGGTCGTGGCGACCGCCACGCGGACGGTGCTGGTGTGGGCGCTGGAGGGGCGGGCGTGAGCGAGGCGACCCGCGCGTTCACCCTCGGCCCCGCGTTGTTGTTCGTCCCCGCCGACCGGCCCGAACGGCTGTCGAAAGCCCTCGAGCGGGCGGATGCCGCGATTCTCGACCTCGAAGACGCCGTGTCCGCGGACGCCAAGTCCTCGGCCCGCGACGCGATGATCGCCGCCGACCCCGACCCCGAGCGCGTGATCGTGCGGGTGAACGGGCCGCGGACGCCGGACTTCGGGCACGACCTGGCCGCCCTCGCGCACACCCGGGTGCGACGCGTGATGGTCGCCAAGGCCGAGGACCCGGCATCCCTCGGTCTGCTCGAGCGGTTCGAGGTGATCGCCCTGTGCGAGACGGCACGGGGGATCGTCCACGCCGAGCAGCTCGCGGCGCTCCCGCAGGTCGTGGCTCTCATGTGGGGCGCGGAGGATCTGGTCGCAAGCCTGGGCGGCACCTCGAGCCGCCGCGACGACGGGGGCTACCGCGACGTCGCGCGCCTGGCGCGGGCGCGCGTGCTGCTGGCGGCGGGGGCTTTCGGCAAGCGGGCCATCGACGCCGTGCACGTCGACATCGCCGACCTGGAGGGGCTCTCCGCGGAGGCTCGGGATGCCGCGGCATCCGGTTTCGCCGCCACGGCGTGCATCCACCCGGGGCAGGTCGCGACGATCCGCGAGGCGTACGCCCCGAGCGCGCACCTCGTCGCCTGGGCGCGGGGAGTGCTCGACGCGGCGGAGGGGGAACGGGGCGTGTTCCGTTACGAGGGACGCATGATCGACGAGCCGATCCTGCGGCACGCACGGTCGGTGGTGGCACGCGCGACGTCGTGAGGAGACCCCTCAGGTTCTCGCGCGACGCCCGGTGTGTGCGGAGACGGGGATCTCAGCTCGCGACGCCGGCGTACGCCAGCATCTCCCAGCGGTCGCCTTCGAGGCGGAACGTCGTCGCCGAGCAGTTCGGCAGGCGCTCGCCCTCGCGGGGAAACTCCCCGTCGGTGGCGAACATGATGACCTCGCGGATGAGTGCGCCGTGGGCGACGGCGATCACGTCGACGCCCGCGGGAGCGGATGCCACGGCCTCGGCGATCGCGGTGAGGGCGCGCTCGCGCACCACCGGCCAGGTCTCGGCGCCGGGGACGTCGGCCGCGTGCCACGGGCCGTAGGTCCGGTAGAAGGTCGGGGCGTCCATCCCCTCGGCGTCGCCGTACGAGCGCTCCTGCAATCCGGGCAAACGGCGCGACACGGTGGTGCCCAGGGCCGCGGCGATGATGTCGGCGGTCTCGGCAGCACGACCCAGGTCGCTCGACACGACGATGACGTCGCGCCCCGCGTACTCGGCGGCGAGCGTGTCGGCGATGCCCCGCGCCTGCAGACGACCGGTGTCGTTCAGGGGGATGTCGGTCGAGCCCTGGATCCGCCCCTCGTAGTTCCACGCGGTCTCGCCATGTCGCACCAGAGTCAGGAT
>JAKOMY010000140.1 GCA_022702225.1 Microbacteriaceae bacterium
TCTGCGGGTACGACGATCACACGACCGTGGCACCGAGGTACGAGCGGTACGAGAACGCGCGGGAAGGTGTCAGGCCTTCTCGTTGTCGTATTCGTCGCTGTACTGGTCGGCCCACTTGTCGACGTACGCGTCTTCACCCGGAGCGGGTGCACCCAGTTCGCGCTCGAGAGCGGAGTAGTTCACCGAATAGGTGTCGTACTTCAGCTCACGGGCGATCTTGGTGTTCTTCGCCTTCTGACGGCCACGCCCCATGCGAGACCCCCTCACGATCGACGTCGAGGGCCGACTGTGGGCCCTGCGTATTGCGGTTCCGGACCGAGCCGGTAAGAGTAACAGCCAGGATATCACGGCGTATTCCGGCCGAGCCGTCGAGCGGCGGCCGTCGGGTCCATCGCCGTCGTCGAGAGGAGCCGTCATGACCGACCAGCCCCGCGCGAGCACCGGCAATGGAATGGTGATCGCAGGCGTCGTACCCGGGCAGTCCGCCCGCATCGTGCGCGAGGCAGCCCACTATGCAGCTCTCGCTCACGCCGAGCTGGTCGTCGCCCACGTCGATACGACGCGCTTCGTGGCCTTCGAGGATCCCGACGGCTACGTGCACTCGTCCACCGTCGATGTCGCGGGGGCTGCGGCCAAAGCCGCCCTCGACGAGGTGCGCCGCATGACGGCCGAGGTGCTGGCCGGCAGCTCCGTCACCTGGACCGTGCGCCAGCTCATCGGAGACCCGGCGCTGGCGCTGATCCAGCTCGCCGATGAGAACGACGCCTCGCTGATCGTGGTCGGAACGCGAAAGCGCGGCCTCGGTGAGTCCTTGCGCGAGTTCCTCACCGGCTCCGTCGCCGCGCGCCTGAGCCACCGGCAGCGCCGACCGGTTCTCGTCATCCCGCAGGGAGAATCGGTCGGCGCCGAGGACGAGTTGCCGTGGGAATGACGCTCTAGCCGCGCATCGCCCGTGCGACGGCTTCGGAGGCCTGGCCCAGCGCCGACTCGATGTCGTCGACTCCGGATGCCGCGAGTTCCCCGCCGCGCGCGACGTGCGCCCGCAGCTCGGAGCGCACGCGCCCACGGAACTCGTTGATCGCCGCATCGGCGCGCGACAGCTGCTCGCGGCTGCGCGATCGCGCGTCGTCGGCCGGGGTCGCCTGTGCCTGCTCGCGTTCGTCGCGCGAGGCGGCGGCCAGGTCGGCGCGCAGGCTCCGCATGGCGTCGCGCACACTGCCGCGCACCTCGTCGGCGATCAGGCGGACGCTGTCGGCGAGACCGGCCTGGATGCCCTCGAGGTCGCCCGAGCGTGCAGCGACTTCGGCGTGGCCGGCATCGGTGATCTCGTAGACGGTCTTACGGCCGTCGACGGTCTTGGTGACCAGTCCCTCTTCCTCCAGCTTCGAGAGCCGGGGGTAGATGGTGCCGGCAGACGGGGAGTACGTGCCGCCCGTGCGCTCCGACAGGGCCTGCATGAGGTCGTAGCCGTGCCGCGGGGACTCGTCGAGCAGACTGAGGATGTACAGGCGCAGGTCGCCGTGCGAGAAGACGGGACTCATCACCACTCCTCCTCTCCGGCGAGTTCCTCGGGACGCAGGCCCGAGATGCCGCGGCGCAGCACGGTGATCTCGCCCGAGACGGTGTTGGCGCGCACGTCGACGAACGAGCCCGCGAGGGTGCCGGTCGAGCCGGTGTAGTTCGTCGGGCCGGAGCCGGAGCGCACGTGGCCGTCGATCTGCACGCGCCCGCTCACCGACCGCGAGACGTAGTTCGCGGGCAGGGACCGGTCGAGGCGGATGGTCGCCGTGCCGTTGACGGAGTTGAGGGTGATCGACTGGGTGGGCCCGCTCGAGTCGACGAGCATGGCGCCCGAGACGGTGTCGATCGAGGCCTTCGTGATGCGGCCGGTGGCCGCGACGTCTCCTGAGACGCTGTTGGCGCTGAGCGCGCCCTCGAGCTCGCGCACCTGCACGTCACCCGAGACGGCGTTGAGGCTGACATCGCCCCGCAGGCCGTCGACGATGATGTCGCCCGACACGGTGTTGAGCCGTACGTCGGTGCGCAGACCCGAGACGAGCGCGCTCGCGCTCACGACGCCGAGGGTGAGGGCGACCGTGCGCGGCACCGCGACGCTCACCTCGGCCTTGGGGCCGCCGGATCCGAAGTTGCGGAAGACCTCGAGGAAGTTGTCCCACCGTAGCTGCGGGTGGTCGATCTCGAGGCGGCCGTCGACAATCTCGATGCGCAGGTCTTTGACCGTGACGCCGTGCACCTCGATGCGGGCGTCGGGCTCATCGTGCGCGATGACGTCGATCTGTCCGCCGACGAGGCCGACTTTGAGTTCACGCAGCGAGTCGATGTCGATGACGCGCGTCTCGCCGGGGTGGATGATCCACTTCTCCATGGCAGGTTCTCCTCACTCGCGATATATCGCGTTGTTCCGAGTATCGCGATATATCGCGAGTTCGTCAACCCGGACCCGCGGCGCGAGGGAACGGAAGCTTCCCGGTGCATCGCCGGTTGATGCTCGGGCGCGATGTCAACCCCGAGCGCGCCGGAAGGCCCCCGGTCGTAGCGTCAGGAAGCGCAACGGAAGGAGACGGCCATGCCGCAGGGCAGCCTGAAAGACCCGGATCTGTACGAGGAGCTCCGCAAGCAGGGCGACTCGAAAGAGAAGGCCGCGCGCATCTCGAACGCCGCTGCCGCGCGGGGTCGCGACAAGGTCGGCGAGAAGGGCGGTCACGCCGAGGACTACGCGGACCGCACCGTCGCGGAGTTGAAGAAGCGTGCGAAAGAACTCGGTCTCACCGGGTACTCCGGCAAGAAGAAGGCGGAGCTCATCGAGATGCTCCGCACCCACTGACGCGATGGCCCGACTCGTCCGCGTCCGCCCCTACGAAGATCCCGGTTACCGCCGGGTGCGCTCCGGTTCGGGGTTTCGATTCGTCGACCACACGGGCGCGTCCGTCCCCGAGCGCGACGCCGAGCGTGCCCGGGGTCTGGTGATCCCTCCCGCGTGGCGTGAGGTATGGATCGCGCGTGAGCCGAACGCGCACATCCAGGCCGTCGGCACCGATGAGGCCGGCCGCCGCCAGTACACCTACCACGCCGACTGGTCGAAGCGTCAGGACAAGGGCAAGTTCGCCCGAGCCCTCCAGCTCGCCGAGTCGCTGCCGCGAGCGCGGTCGCGGGTGACCCAGTCGCTCCGTCGAGCCGAGGCGGACCGCGAGCGGGTGCTGGCGGTGTCCTTCCGATTCCTCGACCTCGTCGCTCCGCGCGTCGGAAATGCCCGCTACTTCGTCACCAACGGCAGTCGCGGGCTGACGACCCTGCAGAGACGGGATGCCACGGTCGAGGGCGACCTGATCCGCCTGTCGTTCCCCGCCAAGAGCGGCAAGCGCGCCGAGCTCTCGCTGCGCGATGCGGAGCTGGCATCCATCGTCGAAGAACTCGCCCTGGGGCGATCGCGGGCGGCGCTGCTCAGCTACACGCGCGGGCGCCGGCGCGTACCGCTTACTCCCGGGGACGTCAACGGCTACGTGCGCTCGCTCACGGGAGGGCCTTTCAGTGCCAAGGACTTCCGGACGCTGCGCGGAACCATCCTCGCGGCGGAGTCGCTCGCCCAGGTGGGCGCCACGGGCGGCAAGAACGAGCGCAAGAAAGCCGAGGTCGCGGCGGTCCGCGCCACCGCCGAAGCGCTGGGCAACACCCCGGCCGTCGCCAAGGCGAGCTACATCGACCCGCGCGTGTTCTCGCTGTACCGCAAGGGGCGCAC
>JAKOMY010000142.1 GCA_022702225.1 Microbacteriaceae bacterium
CCCGACTCCACGTTCACGCCGTTCGAACGCAGCAGCGAGCTGCGCGTGATCGGCAAAGCGCCGCGCGGTGTCACCGGCACGCGCATCCGTTACTGGGCCGACCGACAGATCTTCACCAAGGACGCCGCCTTCGGCCTCGATGAACTCGTGCAGCGCGTGCGCCAGACCGCGTTCCTCGTGCCGGGACTCGAGATCGTCGTGCAGGACGAACGGGGCGAGGAGCGCGTCGAGACCAGCTACCGCTTCGACGGCGGGATCTCGGAGTTCGCGGAGTTCCTCGCACCCGACGCCGCCGTCACCGACACCTGGCGTCTCACCGGCACCGGTACCTTCACCGAGACCGTCCCCGTGCTGCAGCCCGGCGGATCGATGATCCCCACCGAGGTCGAGCGCGAGTGCGAGGTCGACATCGCGGTGCGCTGGGGCACCGGCTACGACACGACGACCCGCTCGTTCGTCAACATCATCGCCACCCCCAAGGGTGGCACGCACCAGCAGGGCTTCGAGCAGGGCCTGATGAAGGTGCTGCGTTCGCAGGTCGAGCAGAACGCCCGAAAGCTCAAGGTCGGCAACGACAAGATCGAGAAAGACGACCTGCTCGCCGGCCTCACCGCCGTCATGACCGTGCGCCTTCCCGAGCCGCAGTTCGAGGGCCAGACCAAAGAGATCCTCGGCACTCCCGCGGTTCGGCAGATCGTGGCATCCGTCGTTCAGAAAGAACTGTCGGCCCGCTTCGCCTCGCCCAAGCGCGACGACAAGGCGCAGACCGCTCAGCTGCTCGAGAAGATCGTCTCCGAGATGAAGGCGCGCATCTCGGCGCGCACCCACAAAGAGACCCAGCGTCGAAAGAACGCCCTCGAGTCCTCCTCGCTTCCCGCGAAGCTCGTCGACTGCCGTTCCAACGACGTCAACGACTCCGAGCTGTTCATCGTCGAGGGCGACTCCGCCCTCGGCACGGCGAAGCTCGCCCGCGACAGCGAGTTCCAAGCGCTCCTGCCCATCCGCGGCAAGATCCTCAACACGCAGAAGGCCTCGATCAGCGACATGCTTTCGAACGCCGAGTGCGCGTCGATCATCCAGGTGATCGGCGCGGGCTCGGGTCGATCGTTCGATCTCGACGCGGCCCGCTACGGCAAGATCATCCTGATGAGCGACGCCGACGTGGACGGCGCGCACATCCGAACACTGCTGCTGACGTTGTTCTTCCGGTACATGCGCCCGCTCGTCGAGGAGGGCCGGGTCTTCGCCGCCGTACCACCGCTGCACCGCGTGATCGTCATGAACCCGGGCACCAAGCCCAACGAGACGATCTACACCTACAGCGAGCAGGAGCTCCACACCCTGCTCACCAAGCTCAAGCGCGGCAACAAGCGTTGGCAAGAGCCGGTGCAGCGGTACAAGGGCCTCGGCGAGATGGATGCCGATCAACTCGCGACGACGACCATGGATCGCGGCGGCCGCATGCTGCGCCGCGTTCGTGTGCAGGACATGGAGGCCGCGGCATCCGTCTTCGATCTGCTCATGGGCAGCGATGTCGCCCCGCGCCGTGAGTTCATCATCGACTCGAGCGACCGTCTCGCGCGCGAGCGCATCGACGTCTGACGCTCTTTTCGTCGGCGCCCCGCTCGGGTGCGCCTCTGTGCCGGACCGTCGGGCGGACTCGGGGCTCGACACGCCGCCCCTGCCGCCCCTGCCCGCGCGCGCCACCGACGAACTCCGCACGACGGCACATCGCCACACCCAGAGAGGGCGCTCCCACCGCCGGCCCGAAGGGTACCGTCGGGCGGACTCTCACCCCGACACGCCTCCCCAGCCACCCCTGCCCCGGCGCGCCACCGATCAACTCCGCACGACGGCACAAGGCGAGCCGACGGGGAGCAGCCGGGCTCAGCGCACGACGGTCCCGATCGCGCCGATGACGGCCTCGAGCGGCTGACCCGACGCGTCGCGCTTCGCGCCGGACTCGGGCAGGGCCCGCACCGAACCATCGGTGCCGACGGCGCGCGGATCGGAGCCGACCCAGGCGAGCACGAGGGCGTCCTCGCCGCGGAGCAGACGCTGCGCACGCACGCCACCGGTGGCGCGGCCCTTCGCGGGGAACTCGGTGAACGCCGACACCTTCGCGCTGCCCGCGTCGGTGCCCGGGAGCGCGGCAGACGAGCCGGCGACGGTGACCACGACGGCATCGAAGGCGGAGGCGCCCACCACGGCGAACGAGATCACGCGGGCGCCGTCGGAGAGACGGATGCCGGCCATACCTCCCGCGGACCGTCCCTGCGGTCGCACCGACGAGGCCTCGAAACGCAGCAGCTGCGCGTCGCTCGCGACGAAGACGAGCTCGGCGTTGTCGCCCGCGGGGGCGGCGCCGACGACGCGGTCGCCGTCGCGGAGCGAGATGATCTCGATCTCGTCCTTCGAGCCCAGCTCGGTCGCGGCGACGCGCTTGACCACCCCCTGCTCGGTGCCCAGGGCGATCGTGGGGGAGTCGACCAGCGGAACGAGGGCGACGACCTTCTCGCCCTTCGCCAGCGCCAGATACTGCTCCACCTTGGTTCCGGCGGCGACCTGCACCGAGTTGGCCGGCACCGAGGGAAGGTCGACGGGGGAGAAGCGCACGAGGCGCCCGGCCGAGGTGACCGCCGCGATGTCACCACGGGTGGTGGTGTCGACCGAGGAGCAGATCGCGTCGTGCTTGGACCGACGCGCGGGCGGGACCACGCCGCCGGCGGGGGCGTCGGCCACGAGCTCAGCGCGGACCATGCGGCCGGTGGCCGAGAGATACACACGGCACGGTGCGTCCGCGATCTGCAGGTCCGCAGCGGCGGCGGCCTTCGCCGAACGGGGCTGCACGGGTCCGCCGTTGAGCAGCATGGTGCGCCGCGGGGTGCCGTGCGCCTCGGCCGCGGCATCGAGTTCTCTGGCCACCTGCTGGCGCAGGAGCGTCTCGCTTCCGAGCAGTTCGACGAGCTGGGCGATCTCGGCGTTCAACTGATCGCGCTCGGCCTCGAGCTCGATGCGCGAGAACTTCGTCAGCCGGCGCAGGCGCAGTTCGAGGATGTACTCGGCCTGCGGGTGCGAGAGGTCGAACACCTCTTGCAGCTTGGTGCGCGCCTGCTCCCCGTCGTCGGAGGAGCGGATGACCTGGATGACCTCGTCGATGTCGAGGATCGCGATGAGCAGACCCTCGACGAGGTGCAGACGCTCCCGTTTGCGGGCCAATCGGTACTCGCTGCGTCGCGTGACGACACGAATGCGGTGATCGATGTAGACGCGCAGCATCTCGCGCAGACCGAGTGTCTGCGGCTGCCCATCGACGAGCGCGACGTTGTTGATGCCGAACGAGTCCTCGAGCGGGGTCAGCCGGTACAACTGCTCGAGCACGGCTTTCGGGTCGAATCCGGTCTTGATCCCGATGACGAGGCGCAGACCGTTGTTGCGGTCGGTGAGGTCGGTGACGTCGGCGATGCCCGTGAGCTTCTTCGCCTGCACGGCGTCTTTGATCTTCTCGATCACGCGCTCGGGGCCGACGAGATACGGCAGCTCGGTGATCACGATGCCGGTGCGACGCGGACCGAGCGACTCGATCGACGCCTTCGCGCGCGTGCGGAACGTTCCGCGGCCGTTCGTGTAGGCATCCTTGATGCCATCGAGGCCGACGATGATTCCGCCCGAGGGCAGGTCGGGGCCGGGGACGAACTCCATGAGCTCTTCGACCGTGGCCTCGGGGTGCTGCAGCAGGTGGATGGCTGCGGCGACGACCTCGATGAGGTTGTGCGGCGCCATGTTCGTGGCCATGCCGACCGCGATGCCCGTCGCCCCGTTCACGAGGAGGTTCGGGAACGCCGCCGGAAGAACCTCGGGCTGCTGGAACTGTCCGTCGTAGTTGGGGATGAAATCGACGACGTCCTCGTCGAGGTTCTCGGTCAGCGCCAGCGCCGCTGCCGCCAAGCGGGCCTCGGTGTAACGCGGGGCGGCGGGCCCGTCGTCGAGCGAGCCAAAGTTGCCGTGGCCGTCGACCAGGGGAACCCGCAGCGAGAAGTACTGCGCCAGCCGGACGAGAGCGTCGTAGATCGGCGCGTCGCCGTGGGGGTGCAGCTTTCCCATGACCTCGCCCACGACACGCGCACTCTTGACGTGACCTCGGTCGGGCCGAAGGCCCATCTCCGCCATCTGGTAGAGGATGCGGCGCTGCACCGGCTTGAGTCCGTCGCGCGCATCGGGCAGGGCGCGCGAGTAGATGACCGAGTAGGCGTACTCGAGGAACGACCCCTGCATCTCGGTCGAGACATCGACGTCTTCGATGCGCTCGACGACGGACGAGTTCGAGGGAGAGGAGGAACGGGAATCGGGCATAGGTACGGCCTCGGGTCGGGCGGGCGTCGCGTCTCGACGGGGATCGGGACTCCTGTGGAAGACTGGGCCCGATGTCACTCAGCCTACCGGCGGACCCGCCGCGCTCTCGGAGCCTCACCGGTGTGGTGCCCCAGTCGATCGCCGCCCTGAGGGGCGAGTCGGAGTGGTTCGCTCCCGCCCGCAGCGCCATCGTGATGCTCGTGGACGGGCTCGGCGCACACAACCTGGCGGCCCGGCGCGGCCACGCGCGGTTCCTGGGCTCGGTGGGCGGTCGCAAGGACGTCGCACGCACGGTGTTCCCCTCGACCACGGCCGCGGCGCTCACGAGCCTGCTCACCGGCGCGGAGCCCGGCAGCCATGGCATCGTGGGCTACCGCACCCGCATTCCCGGCACCGACATCGCGCCCAATCAGCTGCACGGGTGGGAGACCGACAGCCTCGACCCGCTCACCTGGCAGAGACGCACTCCGCTTTTCGCCCTGCGCGCCGACGCCGGGCTCCGCAGCTTCGTCGTCTCACGACCGAGCTATACCGGCACGGGCTTCACCGAGGCGACGCTGCGCGGGGCGGAGTTCGCCTCGTCCGACGACATCGACGAGCGCGTACGTCTGGCGGCCGATCTGGCCGCACGGCATCCGGGATCTCTGACCTACCTGTACGCCCCCGAGCTCGATACCGCGGGTCACCGGGACGGGTGGGAGTCCGACCGATGGACCGACGCCCTCGAGCGGGTGGATGCCGCGGCCCGCCGCCTCGCCGAGTCCATCGACCCGCGCACGGGCGTCGTCGTCACGGCCGATCACGGCATGGTCGACGTCCCCGCCCACAAGCACGTCCTGCTCCGAGAGGGGGACCCGTTGCTCGAGGGCGTCGCTCTCATCGGCGGCGAGCCCCGAATGCTCCACCTGTACACCCACGCGGGGCGAGCGGATGCCGTGGCCGCGCTGTGGCGGGAGACCGAGGCGGCACGGGCCTGGGTGCTCACGCGCGACGAGGCCATCGCGGCCGGCCTCTTCGGCGACGTCGACGCCGAGGTCCACCCGCGCATCGGGGACGTGCTCGTCGCCGCGCGCGGACGTTT
The DNA here is from genome assembly GCA_022702225.1 of Microbacteriaceae bacterium. GTDB lineage: Bacteria > Actinomycetota > Actinomycetes > Actinomycetales > Microbacteriaceae > Microbacterium. Next base: position 5,435 of record JAKOMY010000142.1, read on the forward strand.
CGCGTACTACGACGACCGCGAGCCCGACAAGCGCCCGCAGCGCATGGTGGGCCAGCACGGCTCGCTCACCGACGAAGAGCGCACGGTGCCGCTCCTCCGTCTGGGCGCGTTCGCCTGAGCACAGCAGGATGGCCGGGGGGCCGCATCCGTCTCGGGCGGACACGGGTCGGCTGACCGACGAACCGGCCGAGAAAGTCGATCCCTCGTCAGCTCTCGTCGGAGCGAGCGCCGAAGACGATCTCGTCCCACGACGGCATCGACGGGCGCCCCTTCGCGCGGCGACCGTTGTCGGCCTGGGGACGCTCGGGTTCACTCGGCGTCTCTTCGCTCTCGTCGACGTAGCCCGGCTCGACGGCGTCGAACAGGGCGACCGGCGGGCTCGAGGGACGCGGCTCCGGCTCGGCGACCTCGGAGGCACCGGGCAGCGGCTCGCGCTGACCCCGACGGCGACGGAGCGCCTCGAGCAGGTCGGCGGTCTCGGCCGAGGTGACGGGCGCATCGGGTGCACGCTTGATGGCGGCAGCCTGAACGGCGGTGGCGACGGGACCGGTGGCCTCCACACCCGGCTCGTCGTCGATGTCGATGCG
>JAKOMY010000158.1 GCA_022702225.1 Microbacteriaceae bacterium
CGACGACGTCGCCGATGCCGATCTGGTCTTCGGCGACGATGAAGATCCCGTTGAGGACGTCTTTGACGATGTTCTGCGCGCCGAAGCCGAGACCGGCGCCGATCGCCGCGGTGAGCAGGGTCAGCGACGCGAGGGCGTTCGGAGCGACGATGCTGGCGATCCAGACGAGGGCGACGATCACGAGGATGACGTTCACGATGTTCTGCAGGATCGTGCCGAGCGTGCGCGTGCGCTGCACGAGGCGCACCGCGTTGAGCGGAGAGCGATCGAGGGCTTGCGTGTCGTCCACACGCGCCTTGCTCTTGGCCCCGTTGACGATGCGATCGACCACGCGCCGAATGATCAGGCGAAGCAGCCAGGCACCCACGGCCACACCCACGATGATCCCGAGGATCTGCAGCAGCGTGCCGCCGAAGCTCAGCAGCTGGCCGCCGATCCAGCCCCACGTGTCGGGGTTGGCGAGATCGCTCGGCGACGTGATCGAGGGCGACGGGGTCGGTTCGGGGTTTTCGGCGAGAACGAACATCGGCTTCAGCCTAACGACGGATGCCTCGGCGCCGGCTGAGCGTCGAGGCATCCGTGTGGACGACGCTCAGGCGTCGCGCGAGCGCAGGGCGACCCACCCCAGCAGCAGCGGGCCCACGACCCAGCCGGCCATCGTGAGGGCGGGCTCGAGGAGGTCTTGGGCACCGGGCTGCGTGAGGGAGCCCGCCGCGCTGACCGGGAGGTACTTGCCGGCCTCGACGACCCACATCCAGTCCGGACCGGCGATCGAGAACAGGCTGAGCATGATCGGCAGGACGAAGAGCACCCCCACGGTCACGGCGATCGCGCCGGCGCCGCTACGCAGCAGGAAACCGAATCCGACGCCCATGAGGGTGAAGCAGGCCATCGACAGCACGCCGAGGGCCAGTGGGACGAGGGAATCGGCCGGGCGCGCCCAATCGATGCTGGTGCCCGACAGGGGAGCGGTGGCCGCGATCGCGACGGCGTAGATGACCACCGTGGTCCCCATCATGGTGAGCGCCACGACGATCGCCTTCGCCAGCAGCACGGCGCCCCGGCGCGGCTGGGCGGTGAGCGTCGACCGGATCATCCCGGTGGAGTACTCCCCGGTCACCACGATCGCGCCCAGGATGCCGGCGACGAGCATCGTGAACTGGGTGGGCGCCAGGATGACGTTGGTCGGCGCCATGCTCCCACCCATGCCGCTGGTGGCCAGGGCGATCAAGAGCGAGATGCCGACGGACAAGGCGGCCGTGACCCCGAGCGACCACCAGGTCGAGCGCAGGGTGAGGATCTTGATCGCCTCGCTCCGGAGGAGGTGGGCGAAGCTCAGACGGTGTCCGGTGGTGTGGGTGGCCCGGCGGGGAGCTGCGGCGAGAGCGGTCATGCGATCTCCTTGGTCTTGTACTCGACGGAGTCGTCGGTGAGGGCGAGGTAGGCGTCTTCGAGAGATCCGACGCGCGGGCTGAGCTCGTAGAGGGGGATGCCGTGGGCTGCGGCGATGTCGCCGACGGTCTCGGTGGTGATCCCGGTGATCTGCGCCGCGCCCGGTTCGACGGCCGAGATGGTGGCATCCGGGATCTCGAGGGCGGTGACGAGCTCGCCCAGGCGAGGAGAGCGCACGAGCAGTGTGGTCGTGGTCCAGGTGCGCACGAGTTCGGGCAGGGGCGCGTCGGCGAGCACGCGGCCGCGGCCGAGGACGATCACGTGATCCGCGGTCTGCGACATCTCGCTCATCAGGTGGCTCGACAGCAGCACCGTGCGACCCTCGGCGGCGAGGTGCCGCACGAACTGGCGTACCCAGCGCACTCCCTCGGGGTCGAGGCCGTTGACCGGCTCGTCGAGGATGAGCGTGTGCGGGTCGCCGAGCAGGGCCGCTGCGATCCCGAGCCGCTGGCCCATGCCGAGCGAGAATCCGCCTGCGCGCTTTCCGGCGACGGTGCCGATACCGGTGAGCTCGATGACCTCGTCGACGCGCTGCGCACCGATGCCGTGCGTGGCGGCCATCGCGCGAAGGTGGTTGCGCGCCGATCGGCCGGTGTGGACGGCCTTCGCATCCAGCAGCACGCCGACCTCGGTGAGGGGGGAGCGCAGCTGACGGTAGTCCTGGCCGCCCACGGTGACGCGTCCCGCGGTGGGGCGGTCGAGCCCCACGATCATGCGCATCGTCGTCGACTTACCCGCACCGTTCGGTCCGAGGAAGCCGGTCACCCGGCCCGGGGCCACCGTGAACGAGATGCCGTCGACGGCGGTCTTGTCGCCGTATCGCTTGGTGAGGTTCTCTGCAACGATCATGCCTCCACGCTATGAAGCACGCCTCAGTCGCCGCGTCCCTCGAAAGGATGACTCGCGCCGTCGCGAGGATGATCCCGAGAACGACGAATGCCCCCTCCCCGAGGGGAGAGGGCATTCGATCGGGGCGGACGCTCAGGCTGCGTCGCGCTCCTGCACGGCCAGCGCGCGCTCGACACCGGCGAGGTTCTCACCGACGAGGCGACGCAGCGCGGGCGCGGCGTCGGCGTTCTGCGACAGCCATGCGCGCGTCGCGTCACGCAGAGCCGTGTTCGCCAGCGCGGCCGGGTACAGCCCCACGATCAGGTAGTTCGCGATCTGGTAGCTGCGCGACTCCCAGATGGGCAGCAGCATCGCGAAGTACGGCTCGACGAAATCGGCAAGCACATCGACCGTCGCCGGGTTCGTGAAGCCGGCGGCCGTCGAGCGAACGATCGTGTTGGGGGCGTCGGTGCGCTCGATGAGCGAGTCCCAGGCCTCCTGCTTCGCCGCGTGCGAGGGCAGCGACGCCTTGGCCATGGCCGCAAACTCGCCGCCCTTGGCGGTGTTGTCGGCGGCGCGGGCTTCGTCGATGTCAGCTGCGGTTGCGGCACCCGCGGAGGCGAGCGACACCAACAGCTGCCACGACAGGTCGGTGTCGATCTCGAGGCCCTCGAGCGTCGTGTCGCCGTCGCGCAGGGCCCGCACCGTCTCGGCGTGCGCCGGGGTGGTGGCGGCCGAGGCGAAGGCGGTGACGAACTGCAGCTGGCTGTCGCTGCCGGCCTCCGCCGCCTGCGCCAGTGCCCAGAGCCCGTCGGCGACGCGCTCGCGCGCGGCCTCGCGGGTCGTCGGGGCGACGTAGGAGTTGGCGGCGAGCTGCAGCTGACCGAGGGTCGTGCGCACGGTGGTCGACTCGGTCTCGGAGCCGATGTTCTGCAGGACGAGGTCGAGGTAGTCGGTCGCGGAGGACTCGGCATCCCGGGTCTGATCCCACGCCGCACCCCAGACGAGCGAGCGTGCGAGGGGGTCGGAGATGTCCTTCAGGTGCGCGATGGCCGTGGCCAGCGAACGCTCGTCGAGGCGGATCTTCGCGTAGGCGAGGTCGTCATCGTTGAGCAGCACGAGATCGGGGCGACGGATGCCGCGCAGCTCCGCGACCTCGGTACGGTCCCCGTCGACGTCGATCTCGACGCGGTGCACGCGCTCGAGCGCCCCCGCGTCGTTCAGCGAGTAGAAACCGACTCCGAGGCGGTGCGGACGAATCGTCGGGTAGTCCGCCGGGGCGGTCTGCACGATGGCGAAACGCGTGATCGTGCCGTCGGCGCCCTCTTCGATGAGCGGGGCGAGGGTGTTGACGCCCGCCGTCTCGAGCCACTTCTTCGACCAGTCGCCCAGGTCGCGACCGCTGGTGGCCTCGAGCTCGACGAGCAGGTCGCCGACCTCGGTGTTGGACCACTGGTGCTTCTGGAAGTACGCGGCGACACCGGCGAAGAACTGCTCGATGCCCACCCACGCGGCGAGCTGCTTGAGCACCGAACCGCCCTTGGCGTACGTGATGCCGTCGAAGTTCACCTGCACGTCTTCGAGGTCGTTGATCTCGGCGACGACCGGGTGGGTGGAGGGCAGCTGGTCCTGACGGTAGGCCCAGGTCTTCTCCATCGCGTTGAAGGTCGTCCATGCGGCCTCCCACTCGGTGGCCTCGGCGGTGGCGATGGTCGACGCCCACTCGGCGAACGACTCGTTCAGCCAGAGGTCGTTCCACCACTTCATGGTGACCAGATCGCCGAACCACATGTGCGCGAGCTCATGCAGGATCGTGACGACGCGGCGCTCCTTGACGGCGTCGGTCACCTTGCTCCGGAAGACGTACGTCTCGGTGAAGGTCACCGCGCCCGCGTTCTCCATCGCGCCGGCGTTGAACTCGGGCACGAAGAGCTGGTCGTACTTGGCGAAGGGGTAGGGGAAGCCGAACTTGTCCTCGAAGTAGGCGAATCCCTGACGGGTCTTCTCGAAGACGTAATCGGCATCCAGGTACTGCCACAGGCTCTTGCGGGCGAACACGCCGAGCGGGATGACGCGGCCGTCGGCGCTGGTGAGCTCGCTGTAGGTGGCCTCGTAGGGGCCGGCGACGAGGGCGGTGATGTACGAGGAGATGCGCGGGGTCGCGGGGAAGTCCCAGCGGGCGGTGTCGTCGGACACGGGGACCGGGTCGGGGGTCGGCGAGTTCGAGACGACCTTCCAACGCGCGGGGGCGGTGACCGAGAAGGTGAACTCGGCCTTGAGGTCGGGCTGCTCGAACACCGTGTACATACGGCGCGAATCGGGCACCTCGAACTGCGAGTACAGATACACCTCGCCGTCGACGGGGTCGACGAAGCGGTGCAGGCCCTCACCGGTGTTGGTGTACTCGCAGTCGGCCTCGACGACGAGTTCGTTCTGCGCGGCGAGGTCGTCGAGCGCGATGCGCGAATCGGCGAACACCGTGGCGGGGTCGAGCGAACGGCCGTTGAGCGTCACCGAGTGCACCGTGCGCGCGACCAGGTCGATGAAGGTCGACGACCCCTCGGTAGCGGCGAAGGACACGACGGTGCGGGAGGAGAACACCTCTTCACCGCGGGTGAGGTCGAGCTGCACATCGTAAGTGTGCGTGTCGACGATCGCGCGGCGCTCCTGCGCTTCGATGCGGGTGAGGTTCTCTCCTGGCACTGGCGTACTCCCGGGGATCTGGGTGGAATTGTCGCGGGTGACGCGGTTGACGTCGCTGACAACCGTATAAGCCTAGTAGCGAGATATCTCGCCTCGCGCTCGTCAGCCAGGTGGGAAGATGTGATCGTGAGCACGACCGACACGGACACCAGCCCTGACACCGTCCTTTACGCGTCGTCCGCCGCAGCGTCCGGACCCAAGTGGGTCGAGACGCCGGTGGCATACGACGGCATCCTCCTCGCCGGCTTCGGCGGGCCCGAGGGCCAAGACGACGTCATCCCGTTCCTGCGCAACGTCACGCGCGGGCGCGGCATCCCCGACGAACGCCTCGAAGAGGTGGCACACCACTACCGGCACTTCGGCGGGGTGAGCCCGATCAACCAGCACAACCGCGAGCTGAAGGCCGCGCTCGAGGCCGAGATCGCCGAACGCGGCCTGGGTCTTCCGGTCTACTGGGGCAACCGCAACTGGGAGCCGTATCTCGAAGAGGCCGTGACAGAGGCAGCCGAGGCCGGAGACACGACTCTGCTGGCCATCGCGACGAGCGCCTACAGCTCGTTCTCGAGCTGCCGCCAGTACCGCGAGGACTACGCGCGCGTTCTCGAGGCGACCGGCCTCGGCGAGACGGTGACCATCGACAAGGTCCGCCAGTTCTTCGACCACCCCGGCTTCGTCACCACGTTCGTGCGTGGAGTGACGGATGCCGTTTCGGCGTACGTCGCCGACGGAATCGCGCCCGAGAAGATCCGTGTGCTGTTCTCGACGCACTCCATCCCCACCGCCGACGCGCAGCGTTCGGGCCCCCGTGACGTCGACTTCGGCGAGGGCGGGGCCTATGAGGCGCAGCACAAGGCCGTCGCCGCGTTCGTCATGGCCGAGGTGGCCGCCGCCGTCGCCGACGTCGAGTGGGAGCTCGTCTACCAGTCGCGCTCGGGCCCGCCCACGCAGCCCTGGCTCGAGCCCGACGTCAACGACGTCATCGCGGAG
>JAKOMY010000176.1 GCA_022702225.1 Microbacteriaceae bacterium
CAGTGTGCCGTCTCGCGGAGATTCACGAGGACACACCGCTCAAGGGGCGATCGCCCCCGCGCGTCCTGCGCAAACTCCGCCCGGCGGTACGTCCCCCGATCCCCACTCCCGCACCCGGCCCACCCCACCTGGCGGCCGCCGCGACTCCTCCCCAGATGACGAATTCCCCACGGCATCCACAGATGGGGACCGAACCGCACTGCGGACGCCGCAGAGTCCGCAAGCCTGGGGCGATGTGCAGCGGCTCGTCGATACACACCCGCACCGAGCTGTTCGCCGCGGGGATGACCCGTCGCGCGATCGAGAGCGCTCTGCAGGCCGGGAGGCTCGTACGCCTGCGGCGAGGGATATACGCGGATGCCGATGCGTGCGAGCCCGTCATGAGCGCCGCCCTGCTCGGCGGTCCACCGGCGTGCGTCAGCGCCGCGCGACATCACGGCCTGTGGACGATGGCCGCCCCGGAGCCGCTGCACGTCGGTCTGAGGCCACGCGGGCACCGGCGTGGGACCGGATCAGTGCCGCACTGGGACCACGACGTCGCCGACACCTTCGGCGTTCCCGCAGTGGCTCAGACCCTGCGGCAGATCCTGCGTTGCCGCGGGGTCGAGGACTTCGTCGTCGCCTTGGAATCCGCACTCCATCAGAGGAAGATCGGGTCGGCTGAGCTGTCGTGGCTCGCGGCACACACGAACGACACGGGCCGCGAGGCGATCGCGTTCGCACGGAGCGACGCCGAGAGCGGGTTGGAAACCCTCGTCCGATGGCGTCTCCGAGGCTGGGGCGTCGAGGTGAGGACACAGCACGGCGTCGTGTCGGTGGGACGCGTCGACCTCTTGCTCGGTGAACGCTTGATCGTCGAGCTCGACGGCGCAGACAACCATGCGAGCCCCGACCACCGGCACCGCGATCTCGTGCGCGACGCCCACGCCGCCGCATGGGGCTTCGTCACCCTCCGCTTCGACTACGCGATGGTCGTGCACGACTGGCCGACGGTCGAGCTCGCCATCCGTGCTCACCTCGACCGAGGTCTGCACCGGGCGTGATCGCCGCACAGCCCCACACGGCACGTACCGTCCGGCGGAATTCACGTCCGAAACGCCGGGCCACCGGCAGCCAGAACCGGCGTTTCACCACCAACTCCGCCGCACGGCCCAGGCGACCCCCACGAACGCCCCACCACTGCCAGACCCCACAGCAGAATCGACCGCCAACACGCCGAGCCACCGGCAGCCAGCACCGGCGTTTCACCACCAACTCCGCCGCACGGCCCAGGCGACCCGCACGATCTCCGCCGCACGGCCCAGGCGACCCCCACGAACGCCCCCACCACTGCCACACCCACACGTACCGTCCGGCGGAATCGACCGCCAACACGCCAAGCCACCGGCAGCCAGAACCGGCGTTTCACCACAAACTCCGCCGCACGGCCCACGAGCACCACCAGCCCACGGACGGAACGGATGCCGCCACCTCAGCCGTGAGGTTCGAGATAACCCCGCACGAACTCGGCGAAAAGCGCGGGCATGTCCACCGACTCGTCGAGGAGCCACTGCTGCTGCAGGCCGTCCATCACGGCGCTCAGCAGCCGCGCGGCGCGCTCCGGATCGACGTCGGCGCGCACCTCCCCCGCGGCCTGCCCGGCCCGCAGCAGCTCGGCGGCCGTCTCGGCGCTGCGGCGGTACCGCTCGGCGAAAGCCTCGTGCGAGGGGTGGGCGGGGTCGCCAGCCTCGGCGACGACCAGTGTGTACAAAGACGTGAGGCCGCGCGTGGTGGCGTTGTGCGCGACCACTTTGCGCATCTGCTCGACGAGGGTGTGCTCGTCCGGGTCGCCGGCGGCCGCGCGGACGCGCTCGTCGCGCTGGCGCAACACCTCGGCGAACAGCTCCTCCTTCGAGGCGAAGTGGTGCAGGAGCCCCGCGGGGGTGAGGCCGACTCGGGCGGCGACCTCGCGGAGCGACCCTGCCGTCACGCCCGACCGCCCGAAGACGACGACCGCCTCGTCGACGATGCGTTGGCGCGTCTGCTGCCCTTTCGCATAGCTGCCGCGACGCCCGCGCTGTGCTGGTGCGTCGGTCATCGGCATCCCCTCCCCGTCCGGACACACCGATGCCCGGCACCTCCGCGAGGCACCGGGCATCGAGCGGTCGATCCGTCAGGGACGCGAGGCGCCCCACGACGAGCCGAAGACCTGCTGTTCGATGGCGGGCCGGAGGTTCTGCTCCATCCTGTCATCGACCATGTAGTCCTTCAGGGAGTCGCCGGTCAGCGCGTTGCCGATCGCCGCCATGATCATCGACTGGTCGAGCGACAGGTATCGCTCGGCGATCGTGCCGCTCTTCACCGCGACGGCGTCGTAGAACCCGCCGGGCCCATAGGCGCCGAGCTTCTTCTCCAGGCCCCGCAGGTTCTTCAGCACACCGGCGCGGTCGTACGGCAGCGCGAGGAACGCGGCGTGCGGCGTGACGACGCCGTCGCCGAACGTCGGGTCGGGGTTCGTCCCCTCGGCGCAGCCCGGGCGGTCGATGTCGACGTCGGTCTTCTCGGCATCCGAGGTGTATCCGTCGGAGCGCATGCCGGCGATGTCGACGCCGTACTCGGCGTAGCCGCCGAAGGGGTTGCTGGCGGGCGAGAAGCCCCAGTACCCGTACCCGGCCTCTTTCAGCCCGTGACGCTTCTGCACCTCGACGGTGATCGGGTGGTTCACGCCCCACGAGCGCGGGCCCCATTCGGTCTCGGGGATCAGCAGATCGGGCATGAGCGCCTCGAACATGCTCCCGCCCCAGCTCGGGGCGAACGACATGCCGTCGTAGGAATACACGCCCTCGTAGACGTCGACGCCGCCATAGGTGCGGGTCTCGCCGGTCGGCAGCTGCTCCTGCCACGCCCAGTCGCAGCCGGCGGGCATGGTGCGGTGGGTGCCGTACAGCCCCGTCGCCGGGATCGCCCCCTCCGAGATGCCGAGGTAGGTCGCGATGCGGCTCTCGCTCACGGTCGTGTCGTAGTGGTGGCACGTGTAGAACGCGGTCTCACCGCTGCCGTTGTACATCGGCGCCTCGACCGCACAGCCGTCGCCGGGAGGGGCCTCCCAGAAGCCGCCGCGGTTCGTGCCGGCCGGAAGTCCCGCCGCCCCCGCCGCGTCGAAGAACGCCGAGAAGTCCATCGACCGGTAGAGCGAGTCGGCTCGATCGGCGAGCGTCGGCTCGGCCTCGCGGACGATCCTCAGCCCCGCCGCGAGCCAGCCGTTGTCGACGGTGCTGAGGAACGGGTGGATGACCTCGCCCGAGGTCGGGAAGATCTCGAGCTTGGCGCCGGTGTCGGGCGCGTACCAGTTGTAGTACATGCCGCTGGCGTCGTTGCGCTCCATCGTCTCGAGCGTCGATACCGTCGCGGTCAAGCGATCCCGCGCTTCGTCGGCGTCGATGATGCCGAGGTCGCGCGCGGTCACCGTCGACCACAGGTACCCGCCGATGTTGGTCGGCGAGGTGTAGCCGGATGCCGTGGACTCATCCAGCGCACCCCCGATGTTGTCGTCGGGAAGGCCGGTGTTCTCGTGGGCCATCGCCGCGAGCGAGGCCCAGGTGTCGGCGGCATAGCGCTCGAGGTCACGTGCGCCGGGGCCGGCATGCGCGGGCGGACCGGCGTGCCCCGGCGGACCGGGCTTCTCTCCCGGTGCGGCGACGGCGGGGGATGCCGCGGCGAGACCGCCCAGGACGAGTCCGACGACCGCGGTGGATGCCGCGAGGGTGTGCTTCATGACTGGCTCTCCTCATCGAAAGCGCTCCGGGGGGACGGAGCTCACTGCTCTAAAACCTTACACATGGCAGGTATTCACGCAACCCTCCCCCCG
>JAKOMY010000184.1 GCA_022702225.1 Microbacteriaceae bacterium
CTCACCGTCGAGACGTGCCCGCACTACCTCACCCTCGACGCCTCGGCCGTACCGGACGGCGCGGGAGCATTCAAGTGCTGCCCGCCGATCCGCGGCGGAGACAACCGCGACCTGCTGTGGGCGGGCGTCGTCGACGGAACGATCGATGCGATCGTCAGCGATCACTCACCCGCGACGGTCGAGTTGAAGGGAAACCCCGACTTCGGCCTGGCCTGGGGCGGTATCGCGGGGCTTCAGACCGGCCTCTCGGCCGTGCACACCACCGCTCGAGAGCGGGGACTCTCGTTCGAGTCGCTGCTGCCCCTGATGACGACCGGCCCCGCGCGCATCGCGGGCCTGGAAGGGCTCGGCGTCATCGCCCCCGGCGCCCCCGCCCACCTGGTGGCGTTCGCCCCCGACGAGCAGTTCGTCGTCGACGCGGCCGCCCTCGAGTACCGCAACCCCGTCTCGCCCTGGCACGGCCAGACGCTCACCGGGGTGGTTCGCGAGACCTGGCTGCGAGGTGCCTCGGTGTACCGGCGCGGAGCCGCGGTCACCGAGCGCGAGGGTCGCGAGCTGCTGCGCGCGGCCGCGACGGTGGAGGCGTGACGATGTCGACGACGACCGGAGCACCCGGTGCGCAGGGCGGCCTCGACCGCCGTGACTCGACGGCTGCACGGGCACCTGAGTCCGTCGGCGGGCAGGGCTCGGTCGTCCCGATCCTCCAGCCCGGCGTCGGTCCGATCCCCGCCGCCCACTACCTCCCCGCCGCGCCGGACACCGTGCTGTGGGGTCGTCTGCCCTGCGCGACCGACGCCCCCGTGCTCGAGATCTCGTCGGGAGAGAGCGTCACGATCGACACCGTCAGCCACGAGGGCATCCTCGACGACCAGGGCAAAGACCCGGCCGCGTACTTCGCCGCGCACGGCGTCGCCGCCGACGCGGTGCTCCGCGACGCGATCGAGATCGCGGCATCCGTGGCTCGAGACCCCTTCGCCGACGGGCCGCACGTCGTCGTCGGCCCGGTGTACGTGAAGGAGGCGCACCCCGGCGACCTCCTGAAGATCACGGTCGAGTCGCTCGTCCCGCGCGTGCCGTACGGCGTGATCTCGAACCGTCACGGCAAGGGCGCCCTCGTCGGCGAGCTGCCGCGCGGCGAGCACAACGTCAGCGTGTTCACCGCGGTCGCCGAGCGTGATGGCATCCTGCACGGGACCCTTCCCCTCGTCGAAGGCGGGGATCCCGCGGTGTCGTTCCCGCTCGCGCCGTTCCTCGGCACGATGGGGGTGGCCGTGGCCGGTGAGGAGCGTCCGCACTCCGTTCCGCCCGGCCCCCACGGCGGCAACATCGACATCAACCTGCTCGTCGAGGGCACGACGCTCTTCCTCCCCGTGCAGGTCGAGGGGGCGCTCGCGTACATCGGCGACCCGCACTTCGCGCAGGGCGACGGTGAGGTCGCGCTCACCGCGCTCGAGGCCTCGCTGCGGGCGACCCTTCGGTTCGAGGTCATCCCCGCCGATGCCGCCCGCGCCGCCTTCGGCGAGGTCACCGGCCCGCTGGTGCGGACTCCCGACTACCTCGTGCCGACCGGGATGGACCCCGATCTCGATGCCGCGATGCGCGCGTGCGTGAGGTCTTCTCTCGCGCTTCTGGGCGGGCGGTGGGGCATGGACGAGCATCTCGCCTACGCCTACCTGTCGGCCGCGACCGACTTCGACATCTCGCAGGTCGTCGACATCGTCTCGGGGGTGCACGCCCGCATTCGCGAAGCCGACTTCGCGGGTGTCCCGGCCGTGGAGCCCGAAGCGTTGGCATCCGATTCCGAAGGAGACATCGCATGAGCCCCGTTCTCGCGGCCGCTCTCGCCCGTGGCGAGGCCGCTGACGCCGACCTGGTCTTCGATGCCCGTGTCGCGCGCGCGCCGCGGGACGTCGACGCCGCGGGCCCGCCGTTCAGGCGGAGCGTCCCTGAGGTGGCTCCTTCCGGTCGAGTGTCCAAAACACCCGGACAATTTTCCTGGGTGTCCGGGTTTCTTGGACACTCAACGCAGCTGAGAGGCGGGCGACGCTCGTGACGGATGCCATGACCCCGCCGACCGAGACCACCACCGCCGCCGCCGGGCCGGCGCCGACCCCGCCGGAGCCCGGCACGGCGCCGATTCCCGCCGACCTGCGCGCCGCGTTCGACGCGTACGAGCGCGCGATCGTCGCGAACGACCTCGACGCGCTCGACGCCTTCTTCGCGCCCGGGCCCGACACCCTGCGCGGCGACCCGGCGGGACTGCTCGTCGGGCACGACGCGATCAGCGGGTTCCGGTCGCTGCGCGGAGGCGTCCCCCCGCGGGACATCACCGAGGTGCACTACCGGCCGCTCTCGGCGGATGCCGCCCTGCTCATGTCGGTCTCGCGCTTCCGCGGCGGAGGTCGCGGCCTGCAGACGCAGGTGTGGCAGCGGATCGACGGGCACTGGCTCATCACGGCCGCCCACGTCGCCCCGCGCACGCCCCCGTTCGACCGCACGATCTGGCGCAGCGTCGGCGACCCCTTCCAGCAGGGCGCGTGGGAGGGACCGCTCGCGGGCCTGACCGTCGCGGTGAAAGATCTGTTCGCGATCGCCGGCTTCCGCATCGGGGCGGGCAACCCGACGTACCTCGAACAGGCGCGCCC
>JAKOMY010000189.1 GCA_022702225.1 Microbacteriaceae bacterium
CGACTACCCGTGTGATCTCGCAAGCACCTCGGGCCCCACACGTCTCGTCGAGCGCGTGTCGAGTGACCGCGGGCCGATACAGGCGTTGGTGCTGAGCCATGCTCACGACATCGAATCCGGCATTCTCGACACCACTGCCGAGAGTTTCGATCGCCATACCGCAGTGAACGCCCGCGCGTCTCTCCTGATGATCGCCGCGTTCGCCCGACAGGTCGACGCCACCGGTGGCGCGATCGTCGCTTTCACGAGCGATCACACCACCGGCAATCTGCCCTACGGCGCCTCGAAAGGGGCTCTCGATCGGATCGTCATCTCCGCCGCACGCGAACTCGGGCCGCGCCGCATCTCCGCCAATGTCGTCAATCCGGGCCCCATAGACACCGGATGGATGGACGACACCACGCGCGACGCAATGCCCGCACACCATCCTCTGGGTCGACTCGGGACGCCCCGCGACATCGCGGGCATCACAACCTTCCTCCTCTCCGACGAGGGTCGCTGGGTCAGCGGTCAGCTGCTGCACGCGGACGGCGGGTTCTCCGCACGCTATTGACGGCGTCGAGCGCCCACTCCCGGGGCGTGGCATGCACGGAGGAACTGCTGCTCCCTGGGGGAGCAGGCCTGAGATACCGCGGGTACTGGGGTCGAAGTTGACGCCCTACTCGACCGGCCCCGTGAGGGTGTCGGCGGTTGTGGATAACCGGTTTGCGCACATCGGCCCATGCGCCATCATGGAGTCGTAAGCGAAACCGGGGGGCGACGCTCTCGCCAGTGGTCGGGCCCCGTTCGTGCCACGCGCGAGAGGAACCTGGACATGGTCGGAATGATCCGAGTCGACGACGGGGTGAGCGACTACCACGTCTCACGTATCCGACAGGCGAGCGACGACCTGCCCAACGATGCGGCGATCACAGTCGTTCACGGCAATCGCGAAGAGGACGCTCCCGAGGCGTACACGAAGAAACTCGAGGGGGTTGCGGCGGAAATCGCGGCACGAGTACAGGAAGTCCGTGAGTTCGCCCTGCGCAACGCCGACGCGCTCGCGCAGGCGGTCTCCCTGCTCCGCGAGCGAGATCAGATCAGCGCCGGTGAAGCTCGAAGCGCTGCTGCGCTCATCGACGACATCGCCAACGGAACGACTCCGGCGGTGTCGTCGACACCAGTCCCCGCTCCTTCCGGCGACGCCGCTGCCGCGCGGTCAGGGTTCGGCGGATGAAGCACCACGGGAGAACTCGCGTGATGGCGGGCCTCGGTATCGCCGCTGTGGCGATGCTCCTCGCCTCAGCTCCCGCGGAGCCCGCGACCGCAACGGATACCGGTGAATGGTGGTATGAAGCGTACGGTGTTGCAGCCATCCACAACGAGGGATGGACGGGCGCCGGCGTGAAGATCGCGGTGATCGACAGCAACATCAACCCTGACCTCCCCGTCTTCGCAGGTCGCAATCTGAAGGTCGACCCTCGCCCGCTCTGCGCCGAGGTTTCCTCACCGACCACGACAGAACGCACCGTGGGGGCCGGACACGGCGCGACCGTGGTTGCGCAGATCATCGGTAGCGGACAAGGACCCGGCGGCATTCGCGGGATCGCGCCCGATGCCGAGGTGACGTTCTACAGCCTCGGAACGCAGACGGACGAAGAGCCCTGCACGGCCGCCGAGTACGGTGACCAGCTCACCGCCGTCGCGCTCGGCGTACAGCGCGCCCTCGACGACGGCGCAGATATCATCACGACCTCGGTCGCCGGGGGGAAGGAGCCAGGAGACTCGGACGTGATAGCGAACGCCATCGCAAAGGGCGTCACCGTGGTCGCATCGGGCCCCAACCCCACCACGCGAGACCTCGCCGGACTCCGCGAGTATCAAGGCGTGATCGTCGCATCGGCGGTAGACGAGGCGGGCCAACTGAACACCTATGACGACGGCCGCTCGCTGGTCTATCCGCGCACCGCCGTGGTCGCACCGGGGGTGGGTCTCACCACAGTGGGTAGCGCGAGCGGCGGCTGGGACAGCGCCGGGCGAGGATCAGGATCATCCTTCGCCGCGCCTCTCGTCGCGGGAGCTCTCGCCCTGGCAGAGCAGCGCTCGCCTCAAGCCACGTCCAACCAATTGGTACAGGCGTTGCTCCGCAATACCGGCAAAGAACCGCATGAATTGTCGGATGACCGGACCAGTGGTTACGGCTTCGGCTTGGCGTGGCCGGCCAATATCGTCGGAGTGGATGCCACGACATACCCCGACGACAACCTGCTGGTCGGACGAGTCGAGGCGGCTCCGACCGCCGCGCAGATCGAGCAGGCCGCCGCACGGGGCTCCGCATATCCCCCGGTGGCCGAACCCTCGGTGACCTCTCCGACAGAGGTCCATCCCCGTTCCGACGACGACCCGACGAGTAGTCCGGCGGGACCGGACATCACGCTGATCGCCGTCTTGAGCGCGCTCGGCTTGATCGTCATCGCAGCCGGGGCGCTAGTCGCCATCACCGTGACTCGGAGGAGTCGGACGAGACGTGTCGCGCAGGACACCCGAGAGAGAGTTGAGCACCCGTGACCGGTCGGTACGAGCAGGCGTTGATCAATCTCGCCGAAGGTGGAGCACCATTCGACGTGCCCGCGACGCGAGACCTCATCGAAAAGTTGAGCTCGCTCCGAAAGGTCGTCTCGGGCGCCGCTGAGCTGCCGGGCATCGACGGCGAGGCCGCCGGGGCAGCGAAAGCAAAGTTCGACGCGGCGGCGGAGACGATCGGGCAGCAGATCGCGTATCTCGAGGGAACTCTCGACGATGCCCTCCGCTTGGCGAACGGACTGCGGGACGCAGCACGCGAGAAGCTTTCGGCGTTGCCAGCCGGGAGCTTGTCGGGCGGCCAGGAGACCGTCGTCCGTTCTGCCGCGGTGGGGACGACGCTGTTCCTCGGGCCCATCTCGCTGCTGGCTGGCGAGGGAGCGGTGCAGGCCTTCAACGCCTACCTCGCGCAACAACGCGAGCAACAGGCGCAAGGTGACTTCACCACCATCAGCCAAACTCTGAACGGCATGTCGCCACCGACGCCGCCGCCGGCCGCGCTTTCCAGCGACGGCGGGCGATCGGTCGAGCTTGAGGATGGCCCTGCCGATACGGGCACGAACGATGCCGGCCAGCGGCCATTCCGCGGCGGTGACCGAAGTGGAAACGAGAGTGTCCCCGTCCCTCGTGGCCCCGCGCCCGTCGAAGACGCTGCCACGCCCGGCCCCCCGCCGGCGCATCTCGTCCCCTCCCCCGACGCCCCCCGTGGCCCCGGTATCGACCTCGGACAGGTCCCCCCGCACTACACCCCGCCCACGCCGGACGGCTCGATCTCCGGCATCGGTACCCTGCCCGGACACATCTCGGGCCCCGGCTCGATCGGGGGTTCCTTCCCCGGTGGTGGCATCTCCGGCGGAGGCGCAGGCCTCGGCTCGGGCCTCTCGGCGGGACTGATCGCAGGGGGCGGTGGCGCCGCCGCGCTGAGCCGGTTGAGCTCTGGAAGGGGCGCGAGCACCGCGGCTGCCGGACGCCCGATCAGCGGCAGCGGGGGCCTCCTGGGCAAGAGCGGCGCCTCGGCCACCGGTGCCGGACTCGGCGCACGCTCGGGCACCGGCTCCCTGGTCGGCGGTGCCACAGGCGGCACGGGTACGTCCGGAACCGGCGCGAACGCCGCCGCGGCGGGCAGCCGCGGAGCCGGAACCTCGGCCTCCACCGGTGGAGCCGGCGGCTCGGCTGCCGGCTCCACGGCCGGCGCCGCCGGCAGCCGAGGCGCCGGGGGCATGGGATCGGGCTCACGCTCCGATCGCCGCGACGAGCGACGCGGTCTCGGCGGCCCCATCGCACCGCGTCTCGAGGACGACGACGAGACCGCACCGCGTTCCGAGAACGCCGCCGCGGGCTCACGCGACGACTGAAGCGCGGCGAACGAACCACGGCATCCGGAGGCTGACGACCTGCTAGCGTGCCAGGCAGTGACACGGGGTGCCCGCCAGGGCTGAGAACACACCCGTCGAACCTGATCTAGTTCGTACTAGCGAAGGGATGTCGCGAATGGTCGTTCGCACGTCGTCGTCT